>NZ_JBHWES010000019.1:0-109911 GCF_042734105.1 Streptomyces sp. NPDC059679
TTCGTTTACCCCCACCCCGACCCCTTCCTGGGGGCCGGCCCCCGCCCTTTACAACCGCGGTTGGGGGCGGGGGGGCGGGGGCCCGCCTTTTTTTCGCCACGGGGCCCCCCGGCTGTGGTGAGTGGTCACGGGGCCACGCGGTCCGGTACCCGGCTGTCGAAAGCGTGCAGATACGGGTTGACGGGGCTGATGCCGGTGACGCTCAGCCCGGCCTCCGTCATACGTGTCACCAGGCTGTCCGAAGAATGTTTCCGGCCCCCCACGTTGAGGAGCAGAAACAGGTCCATGGCGGTGGTGAACCGCATCGAGGGGCTGTTGTCGAGAAGGTTCTCGATCACCAGCACCCGGGCGCCGGGCCGGGCCGCCGCCACCACGTTGGCCAGGGTCCTGCGGGTGGACTCGTCGTCCCACTCCAGGATGTTCTTGATGATGTACAGGTCGGCTTGTACCGGGATCTCGCGGCGGCAGTCCCCCGGCACCAGCCGGGCGCGTGCGGCCAGCGGCCCGCCGTCGCGCAGCCGCGGGTCCGCGTTCGCCACCACCTGCGGGAGGTCGAGCAGCGTGCCGCGCAGCTTCGGGTGCTTCTCCAGCAGGGACGCCACGACATGCCCCTGGCCGCCGCCGATGTCCGCCACCTCCTTTGCCCCGTCGAGGTCGAGGAAGTCGGCGAGCTCCACGGCGGACTGTCTGCTGGAGGTGGTCATCGCCTTGTCGAACACGCGGGCCGAGGCCGGCGCGTCCTCGTGCAGATAGGTGAAGAAGTCCTTGCCGTGGATGTCGTTGAAGGCGATGGTGTCGGAGCGTACGGCCGTATCGAGCCGCGGCCAGGTCTCCCAGGTCCACGGCTCGGTGCACCACAGACAGATGTACTTGAGGCTGTCGGGGGCGTCCTCGCGCAGCAGCCGGGACATCTCGGTGTGCGCGATCCGGCCGTCCGCGGTCTCGGCGAACACCCCGCAGCAGGCCAGGGAGCGCAGCAGCCGGCCCAGCCGCTCGGGTTCGGCGCCCACGGCGGTCGCCAGTTCCGCGACGGTGGCGGGCCGCTCCCCCAGGGCGTCGGCGACGCCCAGGGAGGCCGCCGCGCGGACGGCCGCCGCCCGGGCCGCGCCGAAGACGAGTTCCCGCAGCTGCGGGGCGGCCTTCGACGGGACACCATCGGCGGAGGCGGAGGTGGGGCCGGTGTGAGTGCCGGTGTGAGTGCTGGTGCCGGTGGCGGTGTTCGTGGCGGCGGGGTCGGCCCCCGCGGTGGCCGCAGCGGTCCTTATCGACGTCATGACGCCCCCTTCTCACACTTGCCGGCGGGCTCGGAGACCGTGCAGGTGTTGCCCTCGAAGGTGTTGCCGGGGCCGGCGTCACGGTCGGCGAGGTCGGCGGGCAGGTTGTTGGCCAGCACGTTGTCCTTGATGGTGTTACGGGCGTTCTTGGTGCCCACGACACTGGGGAAGAGCACGATCCCGCCGGACATCGGCGAGGCGCCCACGTTGTCCCGCACCGCGTTGCCCGTCACCCGCGTGTCCTCCACGCCGGTGAGGAGGATGCCGGTGCCCTGGATGAAGTCGAGGCGGGGGTTGGGCGGGCAGTACTTGTTGTTCTCGTAGACCTTGTTGTTGATGATCGACAGGTCCCCGGCGCGCGGCGTCCCCTCGTCGCCGACGACGAACACGCCGCCGCAGTTGCCGGTGAGGGTGTTGCCCTGGACGGTCAGGACCCGCAGACGCCGGATGCCGACCCCGACGCGGTTCCCGGTGAGCCGGTTGTCGCGGACGACCGCGCCCTTGGTGTCGATGGCCGCGCCCTCCTCGTCGACGGTGTTGGCGAGGAAGATGCCCGACTGGCCGTTGTCCTTGGAGGTGTTGGTGCGGAAGGTGCCGCGGGTGGACTTCTCCTGGCCGATGCCCTGCTGACCGTTCTGCGCGGCGGTCACCTGGCGTACGTCCATCCGGTCGGTGTGCTTCCCCCAAATGCCGTTCTTGGCGAAGCCGGTGACCTTGAGCGAGCGGATCCGCACATCGGTGAGGGGCTGCTCGGCCGTACCGGTGACGCAGATACCGGTCTCGGCCTTGCCGCAGTCGTTGGCGGACGCCTTCTCGGGCGGCTTGATGACGGTCTTCTTGCCCTCCCCGCTCAGGGTCAGGTTCGAGGTGGTGATCAGCACGTTCTCCCGGTACGTACCGGCCTTGACGAGGATGGTGTCGCCGGGCTTGGCGGCCTTCACCGCGGCCTGGATCGACTCACCCGGCTTGACGACGTGCTGGGTCTTGGCGTGGGCGGCGGGCAGCGGACCGAGTTCGATGACAAGGGCGGCCGTGAGGACCGCCAGGTAGCGAAGCTGTCGAGTGCGCATGAACAGGAAGCTAGGCGGGGTGCGCACCACCTGCCACTTATGACCACTGATGCACTAATTGCCCTGCATTCAGTCGTCGCGGTCGAGCACGCGCGAGCCCCCGACCGGCAGGTCCCACAGCGCCTCGCGCGGCAGCCCCGCCGCCTCCCACGCCGCGCGGACCCGCAGCAGCGGCTGCAGCGGGGGCTCGGCGGAGAGCAGAAAGGTGGACCAGTGCATGGGCATCATCGCCCGCGCGCCCAGATCCTCGAAGGCCCGTACGGCCTCCTCCGGATCGGTGTGCACCGGACGGAGCATCCAGCGCGGGGCGTACGCGCCGATGGGCAGCAGCGCCAGGTCGATGCCCGGGTAGCGGCGGCCGATCTCCCCGAACCAGTGTCCGTAGCCGGTGTCGCCCGCGAAGTAGGTCCGGCTGCCATCCGGGTCGGTGATGACCCAGCCGCCCCACAGGGAGCGGCAGGTGTCGGTCAGGGTGCGCTTGCTCCAGTGGTGCGCGGGTACGAAGTCGAACCGCACCGGCCCGTCCGGGCCCGGCAGTTCGGCCGCCTCCCACCAGTCGAGCTCGGTGACGTCGGTGAAGCGGCGCGCCCGGCACCAGGCGGCGAGCCCGGCGGGTACGAACAGGGGGGTGTCGCGCGGCAGCCGTCTGAGCGTGGGCGCGTCGAGGTGGTCGTAGTGGTTGTGGCTGATGACCACCGCGTCGATGGGCGGCAGATCCTCCCAGCGCACCCCGACCGGGGTGACCCGGGCCGGGGTGCCGAGGATCCGGCGGGACCAGACGGGGTCGGTGAGCACCGTCAGCCCGCCGGTCCGAAGCACACAACTGGCGTGCCCCGCCCAGGTGACCGCGGTGCCGCCGGGCCCGACGACCGGCGCCGGGCCCGGTTCGAAGGGGAGTTCGGGGATCTGCAGCAGCGCCTCGAGCGGCGGGCGCAGGCTCCCCTCCCGGGCCAGCCGGGCGATCGCCCGGACACCGGGCAGCGGGGAGGTGAGCCGGTGGGCGAACGACCGCGGCCAGGTGCGCAGCTCACCGCGGGGGCGCGGGGCGGCGGGGCCCCCGCCGGGCGGTCGCCCGGGCTGCGGCTCCCCCGGCCGCCGGCCGGGAGGCGCCCCCTGCGGCAGCAGACGGTCTCCCCCGGCGACCGCTGGGAGGTGCCCCCTCGCAGCGGTCGCCGCAGGAGGAGGACCGGGCGGAGGAGCGTACGACGAGGGATCACCCTCGTACGGGGCGCCGCGGTCGGTATGCCTCCCCCCGCTGCCGCCGGGAGGTGCCCCCTGCCGCGACGAGGCGGGCGACTCCGGCGGCGCGGCGAGCCGCCGTAGCCGGCGTCGCGGGCCGGAGAAGATCTCCCGGATGGGGCCCAGCCGCGGGGTTGTCCACGGCGGTGTCCACGGGGCGGGGCGCGCCCGCCCGGCGGGGCGTCGCCCGGCCGGTTGGGCCTGGTCGGCCTGATCGGTCATGACAGTGGGCTCCCTTCGGTGCCGGTGCCGGTGCCGGTGCCGGTCGGCCTCGGTCCGGCCTGGGTCAGCTCGCGGAAGGCCGTGTCGAAGGCGGTCAGCGCCTCGGCCACATGCGGCACCCGCAGCGGGTCCGCGGCGGCGAGGGCGGCCAGCCGGGCCTGGTCCCCGGCGCCGAGCAGCGGCAGCGTCGACAGCCGCACCCGCAGGGTGTGCGGGGCGTCGCCGAAGCGGTGGCCGCCCGGTACCGGGCGGCGAAGTCCCCGGGTCAGCTCGCGCTCCAGCTCCACCGAGTCGGTGATGCCGCGGGCCGCGAGGTCGCCGCGCAACTCGTCGAGATCGGCATACAGCTGGCGGCCGGCCTGCGGCGGCCGGCACAGCGCGCCGACCGCGGTCAGCGCGCGGTAGACCGCCGCGGCCACCGCCCCGTGGACGCGCGCCGCGGCCGCGGTGCGCTCGCGGACCGGCTCGGGCTCGTCGAGGGCGTGGGCGGCGGCCGCGGCGACGGGCGGCAGCAGCGCGGCGCGCAGCGCGTCCAGGGTGGACAGCACCCGGGCGCGCAGCTCGACGCCGCGCTCGGTGGCGGGGAACCGGGCGAGCGCGGCGGGCCAGCCGGGCGGGGTGAAGGCACCCGCCAGATCGGTGAGCACCACCACGTCCTCGGGGCACATCTCGGCCGGGCTGAGCAGCACCGTGCCATGCGGGTGGTGCACGGTGTCCCGCCAGGTCTCGTCGCTGACGATCAGCATCCCCTCGGCCACGGCCGCCTCGCACACCTCGTGCAGCAGCTCGGGCGGGGCGGTGGTGCCGGTCGGGTCGTCGGCGACGGACAACAGCAGCACCCGCGGCTCACCGCCCTCCGCGCGCACCCGGCGTACGGTCTCCAGCAGCGCGAACGGGTCGGGGACACCACCGCACTCGGCGGGCACCGGCGCATGGTAGGCGGGGCGCCCGGCGAGCCGGGCCAGCGGTGCGTACCAGGAGGCGCAGGGCCGGGTCAGCAGGACGTCACCGCCGGCCGCGGCGAGCAGGGAGAGCAGCAGCGGCTGCCCACCGGGGGCGGCGGCGACATGCTCCGGGTCGGTCCACAGGCCGCGCCGCTCCCAGTAGCCGCAGGCGGCGGTGCGCAGCGCCGGGCCGCCACCGACCGGTTCGGGGGCGGTACGGCCGGCCGCCCCGGCGAAGCGCGCGGTCAGCTCCGGGAGGACCGGCAGACCGCCGTCTTCCGGGTCCGCCGGAGTCGGGGCGGTCAGCTCCCGCTGCATTCGAAACACACCTCCGGATCGACAGAATCGCCTATCCATGCATCTGTCCCGACTTGTCCACCTTCGCAGATCGGCGGATGCGGCGGCGGAGCCGACACGTGGCCGGTGCCGTTTGCCCGGTGCGGCGGCGGGCACCCGGCCCGCATGACAGGGATGCCTCAGCAACACGACGTGGTGGACCTGCTCACCGCGGACCACCGCGAGGTACAGGAACTCTTCGAGGGGTACCGGGCGAGCGCCGACCCCCGGGAGCGGCGGCTGCTGATGGAACAGATCACCGTCGAGATCGTGCGGCACTCGGTCGCCGAGGAGCAGTATCTGTACCCGACGGTCCGCAAGGCGCTGCCCAACGGGGACGAGGTCGCCGAGCGGGAGATGGAGGAGCTGTCCGAGGCCGAGCGGATCCTGGGCGACCTGGAGCGGCTGGACACCGCGGACCGGCGGTTCGACGCGCTGGTCCGCGAGCTGTACGACGTGGTGTCCATGCACATCCGCGGCGAGGAGGACGTGATCTTCCCCGAGCTGCGCGAGCGGCTGACCCCCGCGGAGCGGATGGCCCTCGGGCTGCGGGTCGGCGAGGCCAAGTCCATCACGCCGACCCAGCCGTACCCCGGCGGGACCCAGGGCGGCGAAGCGCACGGCAGCGGGACACGGAATCCGTCGTCCAACGCCGCGTCCAACGCCGGCGGGGTCAGCAAGGAGCGTCCGCTGGCCGAGCGGATACGGGAGTGGCTTTCCGGCTCCGGGCCGACCGGTTCCGGACCGGCCCCACAAGCCTGATCAGATCCGCCTCGATACCGCGGCCCCGGGTCCGTACGACGGTCTCGGCGAGCTCGGCCAGCTTGCGGTTCGTCCGCTGGGAGGCGCGCCGCAGCAGGTCGAAGGCGGCGTCCGCGTCGCAGCCCAGCACATGCATCACCATGCCGCACGCCTGGTCGACCACCGGGCGCGAGCGCACCGCGGCGCCCAGCTGGTCGAGCTCGGTCAGCGTGGCGCGGTAGCGCCGGTCGCGCACCAGGCTCTCGGTGGCGAGGTCGCCGAGCAGCCGGGTGGCTCCCCGGGCCGTCTCCTCCAGCGGGCCGGGCCGCAGCCCGTAGACGGAGACCGTGACGGTCAGGCCCTCCCATACGAAGGGCAGGGTGGCACTGGAGCGCACCCCCGCGTCCAGGGCCCTGGCCCGGTAGCCCGGCCACCTGCGGTCGCTCAGCAGATCGTCCGCGCCCGCCGGGCAGCCGGTGGCCCGGGCGGCCGGGATGGGGCCCTCGCCGGAGGCCAGCTGCACCGAGACCAGCGCGGACAGATCGGGATGGGTGGCCGCGCTCGGCTCCTCCGGGCCGGCCCCGCCGGGGTCCGGGCCCACAAGGGCGGTGGCGGTGGCTCCGCAGCTGGCGGGGGTGCACGACGCGGCCCGGTCCGCCAGCTCGGCGAGGCCGCGATCCATCGAGGGCGCGTCGGTCCGGCAGGACCGGTTGCGAGTGGGGGTGGGGGTGGAGGCACGCTCCGGCATGGTCGGGTTCAGTCCTTTCACGGTGCTTCACGGCGCCTGGTCCGGTGCTCCGTCTGCTGCTCCGTCTGCTCATCCCGTCTCTTCGGCTGCCCACTGCGCCATGGGGGAAACAGCCGAGCGGGCAACGCCCCTCGTTCGAGCGGGCTACGGTGAGCGCATGTCCGGGGTACAGGAGTACGGCGCCGAACTGGCGGACTTCCGCAGCCGCGTCGCCGAACTGCAGACCGCGCGGGCCCTGCCCGCGCAGGAACGGCTCGCGGTGCTGGACGCCGCCCTCATCGAGCTCCAGCATGCGGCGGAGGTGCTGTGGCCACGGTACGAGCGGCTGGCCGCGGACGACCTGGCCCGGGGCGGGGGCCGCGCCGACCCTCATGAACAGCAGCTGCTGCGCGCCCTGTTCCAGCGGCTTCCGGTCGCGGTCGTCCTGCTGGACCGCGACTGTGTGGTGCGGCGGATGAACGACCTGGCCGCGCAGCTGTTCCGGACCCGCCCCGGCTACGCCGCCGGGCGCCCGCTGACCGACTCGCTGCCGCCCGGCGGGCGGGCGGTGCTGCGCTCCCAGGTCGCCGCGGTCGCGCGCGGCGAGGGCGGGCGGGGCCTGGTGGTACGGCTGCCGGGGCCCGGGAGCGACGGGACGACGCTGCCGGTGACGCTCGCGGCACTGCATCCGCCGGGCGAGCCGTACCCCGCCGTGCTGGCCGCCTTCCAGCCCACGGCGGGCGCGGAGGACGCGGCGGATGCCGAGGACGCGGTGGCCACCCCGGCCGTACCCGCCCCGGGCCGCGACCCTGTCCCCGCGCAGGCCGACGCGGAGGCCGACGCGGACGACCGGCTGTCGACGGCCCGGCCGGACCTCGACGAGGTGACCCGCCACGCCCAGCTGCTCGACCTGCTCGACGACATGGCCACCGCGCTGCTCGCCCCGCCCGCGCCCGCCGACGGCGGGCCCGAGGCCGTGCTCGGGCGGGCGGCAGCCGTGCTGCACGGCCGCTTCGCGGACTGGGTGATCGTGGACGTCATCACGGATGACGTGTCCGCGGACCCGGCGCGGCCCGGGATCGCCCGCCGGCTGGTGACGCTGGGTCCGCCGGAGGCCGTCGCGGGTGGCCGCGTGGCCCCGGTGGCCGAACAGGACCCGGCCGGCTGCCCGCTGGTGGCCGAGGCGCTGCGCGACGGGGTCGCGGCACTGCGGGTGCGGCCCCCTGACGCGGACGCCTTCGGCCGCGACGCCTCGGGCGCGCCCGTCCTGGTCCGCGAGGAGGTCACCTCGCTGCTGTGCGTACCGCTGCGCCCCTCTCCCGCGGAGCCGGTCCGGGGCGCTCTCACGCTCTTCCGTACGGGTGGGCGCGGGGCGTTCGAGATGGCGGAGGCGGGGGTGGCGGACCGGGTCTCCCGCCATATCGCCCTCGCGCTGAGCCGAGCCCTGCCCCAGTAGCTCCGCCGTACACCCGCCGTAGAGCCCCAGCAGATCCCCCATTGCTCCGCGGTGTTTCCTTCCTCGCACCCCGGTTACCCGTCGCCCCGTGGCAGCAGGACCGTGAGTGGCACCTGTGGCACCTGTGGCACCAGCGCCTGACGGGCACGAGCGTTCGAGGAGGGCCCCATGACCGAGTACGGCTATTTCCTGGCCGCCGAGGAACACGGGCCCGCCGAGCTCGTCGAGCAGGCGCGGATGGCGGAACAGGCGGGCTTCTCCCATCTGTGGATCTCCGACCACTACCACCCCTGGACCAGGGCCCAGGGCCATGCCTCGTTCGTGTGGTCGGTGATCGGCGCGCTCGCCCAGGCGACCTCGCTGCCCGTGCAGACCGCGGTGACCTGCCCCACCATCCGTATCCATCCGGCGATCGTCGCCCAGGCCGCCGCCACCAGCGCGGTGCTGCTCGAGGGCCGCTTCCGGCTGGGGGTGGGCTCCGGGGAGGCGCTGAACGAGCATGTGCTGGGCGATCACTGGCCGCAGCCGGCCATCCGGCTGGAGATGCTGGAGGAGGCCGTGGCGGTGATCCGCCAGCTGTTCGAGGGGCACCAGGTCAGCCACCACGGCAAGCACTACACGGTCGAGAGCGCGCGCCTGTACACGGTGCCCGAGGAGCCGGTGCCCATCGATATCGCGGCGTTCGGCTCGGCCGCCGCCGCGCTGGCCGGGCGGGTCGGCGACGGCTTCATCACGATGGTCCCGGACGCGGAGCTCGTCGCGCGGTTCCGGCGCGGCAGCGGCGCGGCCGGCAACGCCAAGCCGGTCCGCGGCGGACTGAAGGTGTGCTTCGGCCCGGACGCCGACGACGCGCTGCGCACCGTCCACCGGCTGTGGGCGGTCGAGGCGCTGCCGGGCGCGCTGCTGACCCAACTGGCCACCCCGTCCCAGTTCGAGCAGGCCTGTGAGCTCGTCACCCCCGAACGGCTGGCCCAGCGGGTGACCTGCGGCGACGACCCGGAGGCGCATGTGGCCGCGCTCAGCGCGTACGCCGACGCCGGCTTCGACACCGTCTACGTCAACCAGATCGGCCCCGAGCAGCGCGGCTTCTTCGACTTCTACCGCACCAAGGTGCTGCCGCAGCTGACCGGCTGAACCCGTCGACAGAAGTGCAGGAGTGACCACCATGACCGAGAAAGTCGCCGACTACGTGCTCGCCCGGCTGCGCGAGTGGGGTGTCCGGCATGTCTTCGGCTACCCGGGCGACGGGATCAACGGCCTGCTCGCCGCGTGGGGGCGGGCCGACAACGAGCCACGGTTCGTGCAGGCGCGGCACGAGGAGATGGCCGCGTTCGAGGCCGTCGGGTACGCCAAGTTCAGCGGGCGGCTCGGGGTCTGCACGGCGACATCGGGCCCCGGCGCGATCCACCTGCTGAACGGCCTGTACGACGCGAAGCTCGACCACGTGCCGGTGGTGGCGCTGGTCGGCCAGACGAACCGCAGCGCGATGGGCGGCTCGTACCAGCAAGAGGTGGACCTGCACAATCTCTTCAAGGACGTCGCGTCCGACTTCCTGGAGACGGTGACGGTCCCCGAGCAGCTGCCGAACGTGCTCGACCGGGCGATCCGCACCGCGTACGCCCGCCGCTCCCCCACCGCCGTGATCATCCCGGCGGACGTCCAGGAGCTGGACTACTCCCCGCCGACCCACGACTTCAAGATGGTGCCCTCCAGCCTGGACCGCAGCGGCTGGTCGGCGGTGCCCTCCGCGAGCGCGGTGGAGCGGGCCGCGGATGTGCTGGGCGCCGGTGAGCGGGTGGCGATCCTGGTCGGCCAGGGCGCGGCGGGGGCGCGGGCGGAGGTCGAGGCGATCGCCGAGCTGCTGGGCGCGGGGGTGGCCAAGGCGCTGCTCGGCCTCGATGTGCTCAGCGACGAACTGCCGTATGTCACCGGCCCCATCGGGCTGCTGGGCACCCGCCCCTCGTACGAGCTGATGCGGAACTGCGACACACTGCTGACGATCGGCTCCAGCTTCCCGTACACCCAGTTCCTGCCGGAGTTCGGTCAGGTCCGGGCCGTGCAGATCGATCTCGATCCGCACATGATCGGCATGCGCTACCCGTACGAGGTCAACCTGGTCGGCGACGCCCGCGAGACACTGCTGCGGCTGATGCCGCTGCTGCGGTCCCGGGAGGACCGCGCATGGCAGGACGAGATCGTCGCGGGGGTGCGGCGGTGGCGTGAGGTGATGCGGCGGCGCGCCGAGCTGACCGCCCATCCGATCAACCCCGAGTACGTCGCCCACTGCCTGGACCCGCTGCTGCCCGGCGACGCCATCCTCACCTGCGACTCGGGCTCGGTGGCCAACTGGTACGCCCGCCACCTGCGGATGCGCGGCCAGATGCGCGGCTCGCTGTCCGGCACGCTGGCCACCATGGGCTCCGGGGTCCCGTACGCGATCGGCGCGAAGTTCGCCCGGCCCGACCGGCCGGTGGTTGCGCTGGTCGGGGACGGCGCGATGCAGATGAACGGCATGGCCGAGCTGATCACGGCGGCCAAGTACCGGCATGCATGGGACGACCCCCGGCTGGTCATCGCGGTGTGGAACAACCACGATCTGAACCAGGTGACCTGGGAGATGCGGGCGATGAGCGGAGCCCCGCAGTTCCTGCCCTCGCAAGCGATCCCGGATGTGCGGTACGCGCGGTTCGCCGAGTCGCTGGGGCTGACCGGCATCCGGGTGGAGAAGCCCGAGTACGTGGAGCAGGCGTGGCGCGAAGCGCTGAACGCCGACGGCCCGGCGGTGGTCGAGTTCCTGACCGACCCCGATGTGCCACCGATTCCGCCGCACGCGACCTGGGAGCAGATGGAGGCCACCGTCGAGTCGATCGCCAAGGGCGATGTGGACCGGACGGGCATGGTGCGCCAGGGCTTCAAGGCGAAGGTGCAGGAGTTCCTGCCGCACCGGCACCATCGCGAACACCCCGGCCACCGCGGCAAGAAGAGCGAGGGGTGAGGGGGCGTGATGGCCGTGCTCATGCGTGATGTCCGGGATGGCCCGGCGCGCCGCCCGGCCGCGCGCCGCGCCACCCGTCGCACCGCACGGCTCGCCCACGAGGTGCGGCACGGCCGACTGGAGCGGTCGCTCTCGCTGCTGACCGCCGCGGGGTCGGCGATCACGGCGGCCGAGATCTTCCTGGAACACGACCGGGCCGGATTCGGCAACCGTGTGATGTGGTGGCCGGTGGCGCTCGGGCCGGTCGGCGTCGCCGCGGGCGTGGCGGGGTACGCGGACGAACGGGCCGCGCACACCGCGCTGCCGCTGGCCTCGGCCGCCATCGTGGCCAACGGTCTGCAGGGCACGTATCTGCATATCCGCGGAATCGCCGGCAAACCCGGCGGCTGGCGGATGGCCCGCTACAACATCGAGCTGGGCCCGCCGCTGTTCGCGCCGCTGCTGATGTGCATGGTGGGCGGGATCGGGCTGCTCGCGAGCGTGCTGCGGCGGGAGCGATGACGGCGCGCCGCATGAGCCGGAAGGGCGTGCTGGGCCAAGTGTCCACCTGGGACACCGCCACGGCCGGGGTGGTGCTGGCCCGGCTCGGCCCCCGACCGCCGCTGAGTTTCTTCACCCCGGCCGAGGAGGCGTGCGCCGGCCCGCTGCTGGATCTGCTGCTGGCGCGCCGGCACGACGACCCCCCGATCCCCGTACTGCCGGTGATCGACGCCCGGCTGGCGGCCCGCGAGTTCGAGGGCTGGCGGTTCGCGGACATGCCGGAGGACGACGAGGCGTGGCGCCGCTCGCTGGCCACGCTGGACGAGGAGACAGCGGTGCGGCATGACGGCCGCTCCTTCGGCGCGGTGACCCACGGCGACCGGCACCGGCTGCTGCGCCACGTCCAGGACCTGGGGAGCCATGACTGGTACGGCATGCCCGCCGGGCGCGTCTGGACGCTGTGGACCCGCTACGCGTGCACCGCGTACTACGCCCACCCGTACGCCTGGGACGAGATCGGCTTCGGCGGCCCGGCCTACCCGCGCGGCTATCTGCGGCTGGGGCGCGGGGTGCGCGAGCCGTGGGAGGCCGCGCCCGCGCCCCACAGGGCCGAAGAGACGGACCGATGAACGGGACGCCGATGAACGGGACGCGTTGGTGGCGCCCGGCCACCGGCACACTGCGCGAGACGCTGCGCCCCCAGGGCTCGGTACGGGCCCGCAACGCCTCCGCCTGGCTGCCGCATGTCACCCGGCTGCGCTCGGCCATGCGGCGGTTCGAGGACGGCGACGAGGTGGACATGGTGGTCATCGGCTGCGGCGCGGGCGGTGCGACCTTCACCCAGCGGCTGGCGCACGCCGGGTGGCGGGTGGTGTGCCTGGAGGCGGGGCCGTTCTGGGATCCGGAGCACGACTGGGTGAGCGACGAGGCGGGCTCCCGCCATCTGTACTGGAACGAGCCGCGCGTCATCGGCGGCAGCCACCCCGTACCGCTGGGGGCGAACAACTCCGGGCGCGGGGTGGGCGGTTCCATGGTGCACTTCGCGGGCTACACCCCGCGTTTCCATCCCTCCGACTTCCGCACCCGTACCGAGGACGGGGTGGGCGCCGACTGGCCGATCCGGTACGAGGAGCTGCGCCCGTACTACGAGCGGCTGGAGCGGGAGCTGCCGGTGGCGGGCCAGTACTGGCCGTGGGGCGACCCGCACCCCCATCCGCACGCCCCGCACCCGGTCGGCGGCAACGGCGAGGTGATGCTGGAGGGCTGCGCCCGGCTGGGCATCCGGGCCCGGGTCGGGCCGGTGGCCATCGCCAACGGCCGGTTCGGCGACCGCCCGCACTGCGTCTACCGGGGCTTCTGTCTCCAGGGCTGCAAGGTCGACGCGAAGGCGTCACCGCTGATCACTCATGTCCCCGACGCCATCGCGCACGGCGCCGAGATCCGCGACGGCGCGATGGCCACCCGCGTGGTCATGGACGGCGGCGGGCGGCGCGCGACGGGTGTGGCGTACGTACGCGGCGGCCGTGAGCACGTCCAGCGGGCCAAGGCGGTCGCGGTGGCGGGCTACTCCATCGAGACCCCACGGCTGCTGCTGAACTCCGCGGGCCCCGGTCATCCGCACGGCCTGGCCAACGGCCACGACCTGGTGGGCCGCTATGTGATGGTCCAGGGCGCCCCGCAGACCGCGGGCCGCTTCCCCGACGAGATCCGGATGTACAAGGCGCCGCCGCCCGAGGTGTCGAGCGAGGACTTCTACGAGACCGACCCGGCCGAGCCGTACCGGCGCGGCTTCTCACTTCAGACGGTGTCCCCGCTGCCGATCGTCTGGGCCGAACACGTCGCCGCCCAGGGCCACTGGGGCGCCGATCTGCGCTCCCGGATGCGGGACTATGTGCACTGGGCGACCCTGGGCGCGCTGTGCGAGTTTCTGCCCCAGCCCGGCAACCGGGTCACGCTCGCCGACGAGACCGACCGGCTCGGCCTCCCCGTGGCGCGCTTCGACCACAGCCGGTGCGCCAATGACGACCTGCTGATGGAGGCGGCCCGGCTGATCATGCAGGACATCCTTCGCGCGGCCGGGGCGGGCGAGCTGATGACCGTCGAGCGCTATGCGCATCTGGTCGGCGGCTGCCGGATGGGTCGCACGCCCGAGGAGGGCGTGGTGGATTCCGATCTGCGCGCCTTCACCGTACCCAATCTGTTCATCACCGACGGCAGCGTGCTGCCGACGCAGGGCAGCGCCAACCCGGCTCTGACGATCATGGCGCTCGCGGACCGGGCGGCGGACCGGCTGACAAGAAACCAGACATCGAGAAGCCAGGCATGAGCACGGACATGAAGGTCGACCGGCTGGACGTCACGGCGTACACGGTGCCGACCGACGCCCCCGAGGCGGACGGCACCCTCGCCTGGAACGAGACGACCGTCGTGGTGGTGGAGGCCCGCGGCGCGCAGACGACCGGGCTCGGCTGGACCTACGCCCCCGCGGACGCCGGGTCGGTGGTGCACGACCTGCTGCGCGGCGAGGTGCTGGGGCGCTCCCCGCTGGATGTGGCGGGGGCGAACGAGGCGATGAGCCGCGCGGTGCGCAACGCCGGCCGCCCGGGCCTGGTGGCCTGCGCGATCTCCGCGGTGGACCTGGCACTGTGGGACCTCAAGGCGCGGCTGCTGGGTGTGCCGCTGGTCCGTCTGATCGGGGCGGTGCGCGAGACGGTGCCGGTCTACGGCTCGGGCGGCTTCACCACGTACCACGACACGCATCTCGCCACCCAGCTGACCGGCTGGGTGCGCGGACACGGCATCGACCGCGTCAAGATCAAGATCGGTGAGGACCGGGGCCACGCCGTCGAGCGCGACCTGGCCCGGGTGCGCCACGCCCGGGAGACCATCGGCCCGCACACCGAGCTGTACGTGGACGCCAATGGCGCGTACACCCGCAAGGAGGCGGTGCGGGTGGGCCATGCGCTGGCCGAGCAGGGAGTGGGCTGGTTCGAGGAGCCGGTGTCCTCCGACGACCTGGAGGGGCTGCGGGTCGTCCGCGACGCGGTGGTGTGCGATGTGGCGGCCGGCGAGTACGGCTACGACCTGCCGTACTTCGCCCGGATGGCGCCGGTCGTCGACTGTCTGCAGGCGGACGCCACGCGCTGTGGCGGCCTTACGGTATGGCTGCGCGCCGCCGCCGTCGCCGAGGCCCACGGTCTGGAGCTGTCCGCACACTGCGCGCCACACGCACACGCCCATGCGGCCGCGTGTGTGCCCAATCTGCGCCACGTGGAGTGGTTTCACGACCATGTGCGCATCGAGTCCGCGTACTTCACGGGCGCGCTCGACCCCACAGGTGGCACGGTACGGCCGGGGGCGAGCGGCGAGCCGGGACACGGCATGACCTTCCGGCACGAGGCCGCCACCGCGTATCGCGTGCTGTGACACACCCGCACATCTCCCCGTCCGTCCTCGTCCATGACGTTCCGGTTTCGGCCCCATCCGGCTGGCTACCCGCTCCGCGGAGCACCCGGAGCCGACACCCGGGGCCGAAAGGACGTGAACACCATGCAGATCGCCTTCCTCGTCGCGCCGGAAGGCACCGAGCAGGTGGAGCTCACCGACCCGTGGCAGGCGGTCCGGGGCGCCGGCGGCACGCCCCGCCTGGTGTCCACGAGGCCCGGCCGCGTGCAGGCGTTCCACCACCTCGACAAGGCGGACACCTTCGCCGTGGACCGGGCCCTCACCGATACGACGGTCGACGAGTACGACGGTCTGGTGCTGCCCGGCGGGGTCGCCAACCCGGATTACCTGCGTCTGAACGCGAGGGCCGTGGCCTTCGCCAAGGGCTTCTTCGACGCGGGCAAGCCGGTCGCCGCGATCTGCCACGCCCCCTGGACCCTGGTGGAGGCCGACGTGGTGCGCGGCCGGACCCTCACCTCCTGGCCGAGTCTGCGCACCGATATCCGCAACGCGGGCGGCACCTGGGTGGACGAGCAGGTGCGGATCTGCGAGAGCGGTCCCAACACCCTGATCACCAGCCGTAAGCCGGACGATCTCAAGGCGTTCTGCGAGGCATTCCTCGATGTGTTCGCCGGGCTCGGCAAGAAGGGAGCGTCCCGATGACCGATCGCAAGGAACGGCAGCGCGATATGTACCGCGCCGCCGACCCCGCCGAGGGGCCGCTGACCACGGACCAGGGGGTGGCGGTCGACCACACCGACGACTCGCTCACCGTGGGTGAGCGCGGCCCGACGCTGATGGAGGACTTCCACTTCCGCGAAAAGCTCATGCACTTCGACCACGAGCGGATCCCGGAGCGGGTGGTGCACGCACGCGGCGCGGGCGCGTACGGATACTTCGAGCCGTACGAGTCCTGTGCGGAGTTCACCCGGGCCGCCTTCCTCCAGGACCCGTCCGTGCAGACTCCGGTGTTCGTGCGGTTCTCGACGGTGCAGGGGCCGCGTGGCTCGTCGGACACGGTGCGCGATGTGCGCGGCTTCGCCACGAAGTTCTACACCTCCGAGGGCAACTACGACCTGGTCGGCAACAACATGCCGGTGTTCTTCATCCAGGACGGCATCAAGTTCCCGGACTTCGTGCACGCGCTCAAACCCGAGCCACAGAACGAGATCCCCACCGGCGCGTCCGCCCACGACACACTGTGGGACTTCGTATCGCTTCAGCCCGAGACCATGCACATGATGATGTGGCTGATGTCCGACCGGGCCATTCCGCGCAGCTTCCGCATGATGCAGGGGTTCGGGGTGCACACCTTCCGGTTCGTGGACGCGCGGGGCCGGGGGACCTTCGTGAAGTTCCACTGGAAGCCCAAGCTCGGGGTGCACTCGCTGGTCTGGGACGAGGCGCAGGAGTGCCAGGGCCGGGACGCGGACTTCAACCGGCGCGATCTGTGGCAGGCGATCGAGTCGGGCGAGTACCCGGAGTACGAGCTGGGGGTGCAGCTGGTCCCGGAGGAGGACGAGTTCACCTTCGACTTCGATCTGCTCGACGCCACCAAGATCATTCCGGAGGAGCAGGTGCCGGTCCGGCCCATCGGACGCATGGTGCTGAACCGCAACCCGGAGAATTTCTTCGCGGAGACCGAGCAGGTGGCCTTCCACACCGGCAATGTCGTGCCCGGTATCGACTTCACCAACGACCCGCTGCTCCAGGCCCGTAACTTCTCGTATCTGGACACCCAGCTGATCCGGCTGGGCGGGCCCAACTTCGCACAGCTCCCGGTGAACCAGCCGGTGGCCCCGGTCCGCACCAACCAGCGCGACGGCTACCACCAGACGGCCATCCACAGCGGGACGAGCTACTCCCCCAACTCGCTGGGCGGCGGCTGCCCGGCCATCGCCGGCGCGGACGGGTACGCGTTCTCCCACTACGCCGAGCGGGTCGACGGCGCCAAGATCCGCAAGCGCAGCGAGAGCTTCAAGGACTTCTACAGCCAGGCGGCGCTGTTCTGGAACAGCATGAGCGACTGGGAGCGGCGGCACATCGTCGACGCGTTCCGCTTCGAGCTGGGCAAGGTCGGCGCGGTGCAGGTACGCGAGCGTACGGTCGGCGAGCTGGCGCATATCGACCAGACCCTGGCCACGGCCGTGGCCGAGGGCATCGGGGTGGCGCCACCCGCCCCGGTGAACACCGAGCACAAGCCCGTGGCCTCCCCCGCGCTCAGCCTGGAGAACCTGCGCGGCGACGGCTCCATCCGCACCCGCCAGATCGCGGTGCTGGTCACCGACGGGGTGGACACCGAACAGCTCACCCAGGCCCAGGAGGCGCTGAGCGCGCAGGGCGCCGTCGTCGAGGCCCTGGCCGACCACGACGGGAAGGTGCGCGGCGCCGACGGAAACGGCTATGCGGTGGACCGGGCGCTGCCGACGGTCGCCTCGGTGCTCTACGACGCGGTGCTGCTGCCCGGCGGGCCGACCGGCACCCCGGAGCTGAGGTCGGACGAGAGGGCGATGCGGTTCGTCCGGGACGCGTACCGGCACGGCAAGGCGATCGGGGCGCTGGGCTCGGGCGTGGGCATCCTGTCCGCGCTGGAGCCGGAGGGGCTGCACATCGCCTCGGGCCATGGGCATGTGTGCGCGGACCGGGGCGTGGTCACGGACGCCACGACGGGGACGGCGAGCGAGGAGTTCACCCGGGCCTTCACCGAGGCCATCGCCGCCCACCGGCACTGGGACCGCCCCCGGCTGCCGACCTGCTGACCTGCTGACAAACCGGAGCGGGCACCCCGCCGACGAGGCGCGGTGCCCGCTCATCCGTATTCCGCGTGTTTTCAGGCCTCGCGGCCGAGGAGCGCGAGCAGCCTGGTCTGGGCGTCGGCCCCCGACGGGGGCTCGACGGCCGCGGCGAACATCCCGCTCTTCTCCAGCTCCGCCGCGTACGGAGCCACCGCCCGCACCGAGAAGTCGACCAGCGGCTTCGGGATCCGCTCGTCCGCCCCGATGGCCCGGGACAGATCCCACGCATGGACCGCGGCGTCGATCGTGATCTCCGCGCAGTACTCCGCGGCGGGGCTCTCACCGTAGGAGAGCTCGACCGTCCGCTCCAGGGCCCCCGGGGCGGTGAACGCCTCGCGGGCCGCGGTGGCCGCCTTGTCCCAGGCGGCGACGGGGTCATCGCCCAGCAGATCGCCCTCGAAGCTGTCGCCCTGCTCGGCGATCGTCTGGCCCTCCCGTACCAGCGGCGGCACCCACATCTGCTCGACCGCCAGATGGTTGACCAGATCGCGTACGGTCCACTCGCTGCACGGCGTCGGGTCGTCCCACTGGTCCGGCCGGATGGCATGCACCCGCTCGGTGAAGAGATCCAGCGCCTCACCGTGCCTGGCGAGCAGCGGATTGCCGCGGCCGGACCGCTCAGCCTGCCGATCCTGTTCCCGATCCCGTTCCTGGTCAGCCATGGCGTCACTTCCTCTCGCGCAGTCGGGTGGCGGCGAGCGCGCCGCAGGCCCCGGCGGCCACGGCGGCGGCCGTGAGGGTGAGGCCGGGACGGTGGCGGGCGAGCCAGGGCTGCACCACATGGCGCGCCGTCCGGTCGTCGAAGCTGCCGTGCGCGCCGAAGTCATGGCCGTCGGAGCCGTCCGCGGGCAGCCACAGGTTGCCCGGGGCGCTCGGGTCTGCGGGTTCTGGGCGCTGCTGGCCGTCGAAGCCGGTACGAGCCAGGTAGCGGTCCAGCAGGCCGGGGACGACCTTGTTGGCCAGCAGGGTGGCGGTGGTGCCGCCGCCGACCCAGTACTCCCGGCGCCGCGGGTGGTCGGCCGCGTACCGTACGGTGCGGGCGGCGACCTCGGGCTGGTAGATGGGCGGCAGGGGCTGGGCCTTGTGCGGCAGGCGGGTCAGCACCCAGTCGAACTGCGGCGTGTTGACCGCCGGGAGCTGCACCATCGTCACCCGCACCCGGCTGCGGCGGTGCAGCAGCTCGCAGCGCAGGGACTCGTGCCAGCCCTGGATGGCGTGTTTGGCGCCGCAGTAGGCGGACTGCAGCGGGATCCCGCGGTAGGCGAGCGCGGATCCGACCTGGACGACGGCGCCCCGGTCGCGGGGCAGCATATGGCGCAGGGCGGCGCGGGTGCCGTTCACAAAGCCCAGGTAGCAGACGTCGGTGATCCGCCGGAACTCTTCCGGGCCGATCTCGGTGAAGGGCGCGAACACGGCCGCGAAGGCGTTGTTCACCCATATGTCGATGGGCCCGAACTCCTCCTCGACCTGCACCGCGGCCTCGTCCACCGACTTGTGGTCGGCGATGTCGAGCGGCACGACCAGCGCCTCTCCGCCGCTCCGGACCACGTCTTCGGCGGCGGCGGCGAGCCCGGCGCCGCCGCGGGCCAGCAGGGCCACCCGGTCACCCCGGTCCGCGAAGGCACGGGCCGTGGCCCGCCCCACGCCGGCGCTGGCGCCGGTCACCACCACGACCTTGGGCCGATGGCGGACGGGATTTATCGGCTTATCGGTCATATAACGACAGGTACCCCTGCCCCGGACGGCCTAACACGGCACCCGCCGCGCCACGCCACGGACGCGAAGGGGGACGCAAAGGCAGGCACAGACACGGCATCGGGCGCGGGCCCCTGAACTCCCGCACCCGATGCCGCTCCTCACTCCCGAATGGCCGCTCGGCCGACCACTGAGTCCCCTCCCCCGGGCGCGGTCAAACGTCGTGTCGTTGGCCGCGCGGAGGGTACGCGATGAGGACGGGGGAGGACGCGGGAGGACCAGAAGCGAAGCGAGGACGATGCCATGCAACGAGGCAGCAACCGAATGAGCGCCCACAAGGACGACGAGTTGAAGCACGAGCTTCAGGAGCTGATGCGCTCGGGCCGCCCCACCCGCGTCGACGAGTGGCACGACCCCGAGCCCGGCGCCGACGACGACCCCGCGGTCGCGACAGGACCGGTGCCACCCATCGGCGGCATCGGCGAGTCCGAGGCGCTGCGGTTCGAACTGGCTCGCCATCTGGGGCGCACCCCGTTCCCGGCCAAGCGCGGGGCCCTGCTGCACGCCCTGCACGCGGCGCACGCCCCGGACCGGCTGACCGAGCTGGTGGCGCAGCTGCCCGACGACCGCACGTACCGCACGGTGCAGGAGGTCGTCTCCGGGCTGGGCCTGCACCCCAGGACGTAGCGCCCGGGGCACATCCCCTTCGACCGAATAATGAGACGCGTCTCTCGCGATACGAGATGGCGGCGTACGGTGGCGACAGTCCATCAGGTCGCCTCGAAGGGGAGCCGAGCCATGCCCGACGACGCCAGCCCAGCCACCGCCACCGCCGTCTACACGCACGGACACCATGAGTCGGTGCTGCGCTCACACACCTGGCGCACCGCCGCCAACTCCGCCGCGTATCTGACCGGCCTGCTCAAGCCCCATATGCGGATCCTGGACATCGGCTGCGGCCCCGGCACCATCACCGCCGACCTGGCCGAGCTGGTCCCCCAGGGCGAGGTCATCGGGGTGGACGCCGCACCCGGCGTCCTGGAGCAGGCCCGGTCGGTGGCCGCGGAGCGCGGAGTGGCCAATGCCCACTTCGCGATCGGCGACGTCCACAACCTGGACTACCCCGACGATTCGTTCTGCGTCGTCCACGCCCATCAGGTGCTGCAACACCTCGGCGACCCGGTGGCCGCGCTGCGCGAAATGCGCCGGGTGTGCAAACCGGGCGGCATCGTGGCGGTGCGCGACTCCGACTACTCCGCCATGACGTGGTACCCGGCCGTCCCCGGCCTGGACGACTGGGCGGCCCTGTACCAGCGGGTGGCCCGCGCCAACGGCGGCGAACCGGACGCCGGCCGCAGACTGCTGTCCTGGGCCCGCCAGGCGGGCTTCACCGACATCACCGCGACCGCCGGGACATGGTGTTACGCCACGGCCGAGGAGCGGGCGTGGTGGAGCGGCCTGTGGGCCGACCGCACCGTCGCCTCGTCGTACGCCCAGCGGGCGGTGGAGGCCGGCCACGCCACGGAGGACGAGCTGCGGCGGATCGCGGACGCGTGGCGGGAGTGGGGCGCGGCGGAGGACGGCTGGTTCACCGTCCTGCACGGTGAACTCATCTGCCACGTCTAAGCCCGTACGACACCCCTACCACGCACGGCGCGCGGGCTCACGCCCCGTATGACGCCCGGCACCTCGTCAACTAGGCTCGCCCGCATGGACATTCTCGGGACCTCGCTACGGGTGTGCGTCAATGATCTGGACGCGGCGATCGCCGTGTACGAACGGCTGACCGGCGCCGAGGCGCTGCGCTTCCAGCGCGGGGGTGTCGCGGTGGCGGCCGTCGGCTGCTTCTTCCTGATGAGCGGTCCCGAGGCGGAGCTGTCCATCCTCCGCAAGGTCACGGCGACGCTCGCGGTGACGGACGTGGACGAGGCGGTGGCCGATCTGAAGGCGGTGGGCGCGGAGATCATCGCCGGTCCGCTGCCCACCCCGATCGGCCGCAACCTGGTGGCCCGTCACCCCGACGGCTCGGTCTTCGAGTACGTCGACCGGAACCCCGGCCAAGCCGCCTGAGAGACCGTTACGCGGGCCGCATCCGGAACTCGTACCGCTCCGGGAGCGGGTGCTCGGCGCGCGCCCGCCCCCGTACGTCGTCGGTCACCGGCTCCCCGCTGCCCGCGACGATCCGCTCCGCGATGGCGTACCAGGTGTCGCTGAGGGTCTCGTCGCCCTCGCGCAGATCCGCCACTTCGAAGCCCTCGTCGAAGATCGCCCGCGCGGCCACGGCATCGCCCTGGGCCAGCAGCACCTGGGCCATGAGCAGCCGGAAGCGGCCACGCTCGCGGACGGCTGGGCGCAGCCCGTCCAGCACCGTACGCGCCTCCCCGGCGCGCCCCACCGCGAGCAGCGCGGCCACCGCCTCGCGCGCGAGCGCGGCCTCGGCGGCCTCCGCCGTAACGGATCCCGTCGCGACGGGATCCGTTACGGCGGGATCCATTACGGCCGGATCCGCGAGCGCCGCCCCGCCGCCAGGCGCGCGCCGGGCGGCCACCCGCGCCTCCAGGGCTCCCACAAGCTCCGGAGCCCGGTCCTCGGCGAGGATCAGGTCCATCGCCCGCAGCAGCCGATCCGCGGCACGCGCCGGATGGCCGGCAGCAGTGTCGGCGACGGCCAGGCAGCGCAGCGCCCACGGCGTCTCCGTACACCGCAGCGACCGTTCCCAGCTGCGGGTGGCCTGCGCGCGGTCGCCCGCATGCCACTGGGCCACGCCCAGGTGGTATTCGGCGGCGGCCGTGGAGGGCGCCGACTCCAGGAGGTCGCGCCAGGCCGGGGCGGTCAGGGAGCAGCCGGGGTCGGCCGGGGGTTCGCCCGCCGCCCAGGCCGGAAACGCGCCGGTGCGCAGCAGGCGGCGCCACGGTTCCTGGGGCTCGCCGAGGGTGTCCGGGTGGAAGGGGGTGCCGGGCAGCCGGTAGCCGGCGCGCTCCACCTCCAGCGCGCCCCAGCCGGAGCCGGTGGCCAGCCGCTCCCCGGGTTCGGCGTCGGCGTACGGGCGCCAGGCGGCGTAGGCCGCCGCCACGGCGGCGCGTGGCGCGGCGGACTCGAGCCGGGTCTCGACCTCCCGCCGGGCCGCCGCCCAATCCGCTCCGTGGATCGCCTTCGGGTCGGTGGACAGCGGTCCGTACGCCTCCAGCCAGGCGAACTCCTCCCCCGCCTCCAGCCGGACGTGCTCCAGCTGGGTGCGGGCGAGCCCCGCCTGGATCTCGGCGTAGCCCGGGGTGCCGGGCTCGGTCAACCACCGCTGCCAGCGCCGGCCGCCGGGCCCCGCGCCCCACAGGAAGAGCTTGCGGCCGCGCAGCTGGTCGGTGGAGGTCTGGACGAGGCCGTGGCCTTCCTGGTCGAGCGATGCGATCCAGGGGCGCACGTCCGCGGGCAGGTCGTAGAAGTAGTCGGCGGGGTAGTCGCCGTGCAGCGGGTACGTGCGGTCGGTGCCGTCCCACTCGGGGACGGGGACGTGGCGCAGGGTGCGGCTGTAGCCGAAGTGCCAGGCGGCGTCGGCGGGGGCGAGGACGCGGGTGCCCGCCGCCTCCGGGACGGCGATGTTGGACCACCAGTAGACGGGCGCGGGCTGGTGGTGCGGGTTGCGGATCCGTACCCCCACATACAGGAAGTCGGAGTCCTCGGGCAGCCACAGGTCGACCTGGAAGGGCAGGTCGCGCAGCCGCTCCCACTCCCACAGCCGCACCATCTCGCCGCCGTCGGGCGCGGGGACGCGGGCGGCGTGCAGCGGGGCGCAGGCCAGGGTGGTGTGACCGGTGGCGCCGATGTTCCACTCGATGCCACCGGAGTACCAGGCGCCGCTGAGGCCGAAGTCGGCGGGCTGCAGCACCGGGTTGCGGTAGAGGAGTTCACGGCCGGTCGGCTTGTGGTGGAGGGAGTGCACCCGGCCGCCGAGGCCGGGCAGCACGGTGGCCCGCAGCCGGTCGTTCTCGAGGACGACGGCGTCGAGCCCGGCGGGGGCCCGCCCGCGCCCGTAGCCGTCGCGCAACCGCACCGGCAGCACCGAACTCAGCGGCTCGTACGCGGCCTGGCGGGCCATGTCGGCGGGCAGTGTGGCGCGCGTGGGCTCGTCGATGTGGTGCACCTCGCGCGGGAGCCGCAGCGCGGGCAGGGGGTTCTCGGGCCCGAGCGGGGCGGTGGGAAGGGTCAGGGTGGTACGTCGCAGGCTCGTCGCCACGGGCTGCCTCACTCCGACTGCCTCGGATCGCCTCCGGCTGCGGCGATCCTCAGGTGACCATGGAACAACGGCGCGGCCGACCTGAACAGAGCGTCAGCCCTGTGAGTGGAACATGTCGCTGGTGATGGCGTAGCGCTCGTGGTCGCGCCACGCGCCGTTGATGTGGAGGTAGTCGGGCGAGAAGCCCTCCAGCCGGAAGCCGTACCGCTTCACCAGCGCCAGTGACCCCTCGTTGCCGGGCTGGATGTTGACCTCGATGCGGTGCAGCGCGAGCGGCCCGAAGGCGTAACCCAGTACGAGCCCGAGCCCTTCGGAGACATAGCCGTGCCCGGCGTGGGGCGCGAAGGCCCCGTAGCCGATGGTGCCGCCCTGGAAGGCGCCGCGGACGATGCTGTTGACGTTGATGAAACCGGCGATCGCGTCGGTCTCGGGCAGGCAGACCAGGAACCCCTCGTGGTCGTCCCGCTCCAGCTTCGTCATGAAGGTGTCGAAGGCATCGTCGGTGGAGGGCGCGGTCAGCCACGGGTGGTGGAGGGCGGCGCTGGTGCGGGCGAGCCGGGTGAACTCCGCGCGGTCGGTCCGCTCGGTGTGGCGGATGGCCACGCGGGGTCCCACGGCTACGTACGGCGTGTCGGGCATCCGCACATCTAAGCCCGTCGGGCCGGCGCCCGTCCAGCAAACCCTAGGAAGCCTGCTCCAGCAGTGCGTACGCCGCCGCGTACCCAGGTCCATCGGCGGAGCCGGAGTCGGCGTCGGTGGCGGCCGCGGCGAGGTGGGCGGTGGAAAGGTCGGTCAGCGTCCAGGGGCCGACCGGCACCGACCGCTCGCCCGTGCCGACGTAAGCGATCGCCGGGTCCTGGGACAGACCGGTGCCGATGCCCTTGAGATACGCCTCCTTACGCGTCCAGCAGCGCGCGAAGGCGGCGGGGCGGTCGGCGGCGGCGAGCGCGGCCAGTTCGGCGCGCTCGGTGGGGTGCAGGCTCTGGGCGACCTGGTCCACGACGGAGACGGGCTGCACCCTCTCCACATCGGCGCCGATCGGCGAGCCCGCGAAGGCGAACAGCACCAGATCGCCGGCGTGCGACATGTTGAAGTGCAGCGGCATGCCGACCACGGCGGGGCGGCCGTGCGGCCCGCCGCAGCCGGGGCAGTCCTCCCGGGTGAACGGCACCGCCGCGGGCTCCATGTCCAGGTAGGCGCCGAGCAGTTCCCGCAGGCCCACATGCGCGGCCGTGTACCGCTGCTGGTCCTCCGTCCGTACGAACTTCGCGGCGCGCTCCCGCTCCTCGGTGTCGAGGATCTTGCCGGGCGCGCCCTGATCCATGGCGGACATGTACCGGGAGACGCTGAGCAGCCAGGTCTCGGGCGCGCCGGGCGGCCACGCTCCGGCCACGGCGGCGGGCAGCGGATCGCGGCCGACGACGCGCGACGCCCTTGGGGATGTCAACTCGCTCCTCCAGGTAAGTCGGTGAGGCGGGCTCGGATCACGCTACGCGGTTCAGTCGGTCAGCTCCAGGGCCGGAATGCCGGGCGGGGTCAGGCCGAATGTCCTCGCGTACAGGCCGAGTTCGGCCTCCACGGCGCGGATCATGGTGTCCGCCCGGCGGAAGCCGTGTCCCTCGCCCTCGAAGGTGAGATACGCGTGCGGGACGCCGCGCCCGGCGACCGCCGCCAGGAAGCGCTCGCACTGCACGGGCGGGCAGACCCGGTCGTCCAGGCCCTGCAGCAGCAGGAAGGGCGCGGAGACACCGTCGGCGCGGTAGGCCGGCGAGCGGTCGCGGTAGCGGTCGGGGACCTCGGCGAGCGGGCCGATCAGCGTCTCCGTATAGCGCGATTCGAAGTCGTGCGTTCCTTCGCCGGTCCAGTCCGTGAGGTCGAGGACCGGGTATTTGACGGTGCCGCACGCGTACAGCTTGGTGGTGGCGAGCGAGGCCGCCGCGGTCCAGCCGCCCGCGCTGCCGCCGCGGATGGCGAGCCGGGCCCGGTCGGCGCTGCCCTCCTCGGCCAGCGCCTCGGCGACGGCCGCGCAGTCCTCGACGTCCACCACTCCCCACTGCTCGCACAGCCGGTCCCGGTACGCGCGGCCGTAACCCGTCGAGCCGCCGTAGTTGACCTCGGCGACGCCGATGCCGCGCGAGGTGAAGTACGCGATCTCCAGGTCGAGTACGAGCGGGGCGCGGTCGGTCGGGCCGCCGTGCGCCCACACCACGTACGGCGGTACCTCTCCGTCGGGCGCGGTGTGGTCGGGGTTGTGCGGGGGGTGGATGTGCGCGTGGACCTCCCGGCCGTCCGGCCCGGCGAAGGTGCGCTCCACCGGCCGCGGGTAGTAGGCCGGGTCGACGGGGTCGGTGTGCGCCGCGCCGATGACCCGGGCGTAGCCGGTACGGGTGTCCAGCTCGACCACCTCGTACGAGCTGTGCGCGCTCGCGGCGACGCCGACCACCCGGCTGTCGGCCACGGCGAGCGTCGCCTCCCACTCGGTCCAGCGGCCCGGCGCGTCGGCCAGCTCGCCGCTGCGCGGATCGAGGATGCCGAGCCGGGCGGCGCCCCGCCCGTGTACGACGGCGATCAGCCCGCCGGGCAGCGGCGCGAACCAGCGCCTGCCGAGTGTCCACAACGGTCCGCCGAACTCCTCCAGGTGGTGGGGTCCGACCCTGGTGCTCGCGATGACCCCGTCGCCTGTCGTGTCGGGGTCGATGCGCTGCAGCTGCCACCAGCCGCTGAGGTCGGAGACGAACAGCAGGGTGCCATCGGCGGCCCACTCGACCTGCACCACCGACTCGTCGGTCTCCCCCACCACCGGGCGCACGCCCTGGAAGCGGCCGTCCTCCGTCACGTCCGCCACCATCACGACCGTGCCGTCCCACGGCATCTGCGGGTGGTCCCAGGCGATCCAGGCCACCCGCCGCCCGTCCGGGGAGAGCTGGGGCCCGGTGACGAAGCGGTGACGGACGTCGGTGAGCTCGCGCACCGCCGTACGGTCGTCGGCGGCCGAGCCGTCCAGCGGCACCGCGGCGATCACGCGGCGTACGTCGGTCGGCCCCTCGCCGGTGAACTCCTCCAGCACTCCCCACACTTCGCCACGGTCGGCGTGCAGCCGCAGATCCGCCCAGCGCAGCCCGCCGCCGACGGCCGAGACCGGGGTCAGCGGGCGCGGCGGGGCGCCGGTCGGGTCGTCCGGCTCGTACACGTACAGCCGCTGGTCCGCGAAGTGCGCGAAGACGACGAGCGGGCCGCCCGCCGGGCGGGGCACGGCGGTCCACGGCAGCCCGCCGTACTCCATGACCCTGCTGCGCACGTTCCACGGCGCGGGCAGCGCGCTGACCTCCGCGCCGCCGGGCCGGAGCCGCATCAGCGTGCGGCGGCCGCCCTCGTCGGGGCGCGGCGCGGTCCACCACACCTCGTCACCGACCGTGCCCACGTACTCCGGGCGGCCGCCGTGCGACGCGGCGAGCGCGGCGTCGATCGGGGACCGCCAGGCCCCGTAGGGGGTCGTGGCCGCCGTGTCGTCACCCATCCGGTCACCCATCCCGTCACCTGACTTGTCGTTCATGCCGTCGCCCACCCTCAGGCCCTCCGCAGGAAGTGGTCGAGCACCCGGACGCCGAAGTGCAGCGCGTCGACCGGCACCCGTTCGTCCACGGCGTGGTAGAGCGCCTGGTAGTCGAAGCCCTCCGGCAGCCGCAAAGGCGAGAAGCCGTATCCCACGATGCCGAGCCGGGAGAACTGCTTGGCGTCCGTGCCGCCGGACATGCAGTACGGCACGGCGTGTCCGCCCGGGTCGAAGTGTTCGACCGCGGCCCGCATGGCCGCGAAGACCGGGCTTTCGGGCGGGGCCTGAAGGGCCGGCGACCGGTGGTGGAACTCCCAGTCGACGTCCGGCCCGGTCAGCCGGTCCAAGGTGGTGTGGAACTCCTCCTCGCCGCCCGGCACGATCCGGCCGTCCACATACGCCGTGGCGCTTCCGGGGATGACGTTGACCTTGTAACCGGCCTCCATGACCGTCGGGTTGGCGCTGTTGCGGACCGTCGGCTCGATGAGCGCCGCGGCGGGCCCCAGTTCGGCAAGGAGCGCGTCGACGTCGAAGTCGGCCGCATCCACATCGGCCTTGACCCCGCGCAGCGCCGCGATCTCGGTCAGCGCGGCCTTGACGGTCGGCGTCAGCCGCACCGGCCAGCGGTGTTCGCCGATGCGCGCCACGGCGGCGGCCAGCCGGCTGACCGCGTTGTCGCGGTTGACCTTCGAGCCGTGTCCGGCCGTGCCCCGGGCGGTGAGCTTCAGCCAGGCCGTACCGCGCTCCCCCGCCGCGATCGGGTACAGCCGTATCCCGTTCCCCGCGTGGAAGGTGAAGGCGCCCGATTCGCTGATGCCCTCCGTACAGCCCTCGAAGAGCTCGGCGTGCTCAGCGGCGAGAAAGCCGGAACCCGCCTCCGCGCTGTCCTCCTCGTCCGCGGTGAAGGCCAGCACGATGTCGCGGCGCGGCCGCACCCCCGCGCGGGCCCAGGCGCGGACGGCGGCGAGCACCATCGCGTCCATGTTCTTCATGTCGATGGCGCCCCGGCCCCACACCACGCCGTCGCGCACGTCCCCCGAGAAGGGGTGCACGCTCCAGTCGGCGGGCTCGGCGGGCACCACGTCCAGATGGCCGTGGACCAGCAGCGCGGGGGCGGACGGGTCGGTGCCCGCGATCCGCGCGACGACGTTCGTACGCCCCGGGTCCCGCTCCAGCAAGGTGGTGTCGATGTCCACCTCGCCCAGCCGCTCCGCGACGTATTCGGCGGCGGGGCGCTCGGCGCAGTCGCCGCCGCCGCGGTTGGTGGTGTCGATACGGATCAGCTCGGAGGTGAACCGCACCACCTCCTCCAGCGCCCGCGCATCTATCACCGCAGGCACCCCGGCCGGCTCCAGCTCACCCATACTGCTCCTCCACCGCGGCCGATACGAGCGTGGTGACCGCCTTGAAGCAGCGGATGCCCTCGTACATGGTCGGCGAGGTGTACGCCACCCGCCGCACCCCGCTGCGCTCCACCCCCGGTACGACGGTGGCCGCCCCCACCAGGTGCTCCGCGTCGAATTCCAGCTCCACGGTGAAGGGGCCGGCCTGCACCGGCTCATGACGCACCGCCAGCGGCGCCGACTCCCGGGCCGCCGCCCGGATGTCCGCCGCCGTACGGGCCGGGGTGCGGCACACCGCCGCGTACCGCGACACGTAGTCCTTCACCGCGACCGACCGCGCCCCGGGCGCGTACCCCTTGGCGTCCTCACACGTCCGGTCGTCCCCGGTGACCAGCACCACGGGCACCCCGTACTCGGCGACGACCAGCGAGTTGAGCCGCCCCTCGCTCGCGGGCACACCGTCCACCCACACACCGGTGATGGAGTTGGCGAGGTAGGTGTGCGCGAGGACGCCCTCGGTCCCGGCGCCGGTGTGATAGCCGACGAACGCGATCCCGTCCACATCGCCGTGCTGCACGCCCTCGACCATGCTCAGGCTCTTGTGCTTGCCCGTGAGCATGACGGCCCGTTCGTCCAGCTCCTCCAGCAGCAGATTGCGCATGCTCCAGTGCGCCTCGTTGATCAGCACCTCGTCGGCGCCCCCGTCGAAGAAGCCGGTGACGGCCGCGCTCACATCGGAGGTGAACAGACGGCGGCAGCGCTCCCACTGTGGAGTACCGGGCAACACATCGGCGGGCCAGGTCACGCCCGTGGCGCCCTCCATATCGGCGCTGATGAGGATCTTCAAGACTGTCCCCGCTCCTCCCAGGTCACTGTGCTCACCTTCTCACCTGCCCCCCAACATGCCCGGGGCACGCCGCCAACTATGCTTCCTGTGTCTTCTTGTCATGACCACCCGGACCGGAGTTCCACCATGCCCCTCATCCGGTTGTCCGCAACAACATCCCTCCTCACGGCCGTAGCCGCCGGCGCGCTGCTCGTCGGCTGCTCGGCCGAGGTCACGGTCGAAGAGTCCACGCCGAAACTGTCCGCGGACAAGCTCGCCACCACAGTCGCCGAAAAGCTCGCCGCCACAACGGGCCAGGCAAAGCCGAAGATCACCTGCCCCGAGGCCCTTGAGGGCAAGGTCGACACCACCACCCGGTGCAAACTCACCGCGGACGACGGCAGCACCCTGGGCGTCACGGTCACGGTGACCGGCGTCGACGGCACCAAGATCAACTTCGATGTCAAGGCCGACAACACGCCCACCCCGGCCCCGAGCTGACCACCACGCCCATGCTTGGAACTCCTAAGGTCCCCTTACCTCAGACCTAAGGCACCCCCTGCGCGGCAAGATGCGCAAGCCTCCCCATGTGGCACCCCCACCTTGGACACGACGCTGGAAGCACAGCAAGAGACCAGCTCGTCCAAGGAGACCGTCATGTTGCACCACGAGTTCCAGGCCGCCCGCCAGGCCGCCGTCCTGGCCCGCGCCGCGCGGCGCCGCCTGGTCCGCGAGGCCGAGCAGGGCGCGAGGGCGGTCGGTACCACCGCCGACAGCACCGCACACAGCACCTCCGACGCCGACAGCCGCAAGCACTACTTCCTGCGCTCACGACGCGCGTGAAACGTCCGCCGCTGACCCCGCGCCGGGTGACGGAGCAAGGGCATCGTGTGGCCGGGCACCCGGCTGCGGCGGCCCCCGCCGACACCGGGACCGCTGTCCCCCACCTCGTACGGCATGCGATGCTCGGCACCGTGCACAGCACTCACATAAGCCCTGTCTTCGTAGGCCGCAGCGCCGAGCTCACCGCTCTCGACGAGGCCCTGTCCCGGGCGGACGCCGGGGAGCCCCGTGCCCTCTTTGTGGGCGGTGAGGCCGGCGTCGGCAAGACCCGACTGCTGCAGGAGTTCCTCGGCCGGGCCGTCGCGGACGGGGCCGTCGTCGCCCTGGGCGGCTGCGTGGAAACCGGCGCCGACGCCCTGCCCTACCACCCCGTCTCGACCGCCCTGCGCTCCCTGCGCCGCCGGCTCGGCGCGGAGTTCGACGCCGCCATCGCCGGCCAGGAAGGCGAGCTCGCCCGGCTGCTGCCCGAACTCGGCGAGATGGACCGGGGGCGCCCCGAAACCGAGGGCCGTGCCCGGCTCTTCGAGCTCACCGTCCGCCTCCTCGAGCACCTTGCCGCGGACCGGACCCTCGTGCTGGCCCTGGAGGACCTGCACTGGGCCGACCGTTCCACCCGCGAGCTGCTCAGCTATCTGCTGCGCGCCCTCACCCACAGCCGCCTGCTCATCGTCGCCACCTACCGCGCCGACGACCTGCACCGCCGCCACCCGCTGCGCCCCGCCCTCGCCGAGTACGAGCGGCTGCGCACCGTCACCCGCCTCGAACTGCCCCGCTTCGAGCGCACCGAGGTCCGCCGCCAGCTCACCGCCATCCGCGGCGAGGCCCCGCCTCAGCGGGTACTGGACCAGATCTTCGAACGCTCCGAGGGCAACGCGTTCTTCGTCGAGGAGCTGGCCTGCAGCATCCTCGAAGGCTCACCGGGCGGCATCAGCGACTCCCTTCGCGACCTCTTGCTGGTCCGGGTCGAGGCGCTGCCGGACGAGGTGCAGCGCGTGGTGCGGATCGCCGCCGAGGGCGGCTCCGAGGTCGAGTTCCGGCTGCTGGCCACCGTCACGCGCCTCGCCGAGGACGAGCTGATCGAGACCCTGCGTACCGCGGTGGGCGCCGCCGTCCTGCTCCCCTCCGACGAGGGCGAGTCCTTCCGCTTCCGGCACGCCCTGATGCGCGAGGCCGTCGCCGGCGACCTGCTGCCCAGCGAGCGCTCCCGGCTCAGCCGCCGCTACGCCGAGGCGCTGGAGGCCGACCCCACGCTCGTACGGTCCGAGGAGCGGGCCGGGCGGCTGGCCGGCTACTGGTTCGACGCCCGCGACCCCGCCAAGGCGCTGCCCGCCGTGATCGCCGCGGCGGCCGCCGCCCGCGGCCGGCACGCGTTCGCCGAGCAGCACCAGTTGCTGGAGCGGGCGCTGGAGCTGTGGGACGACACCCCCGAGGAGCTGCGCCGCCAGGCGATGCGGCAAGGCGCCGAGGACGGCCTGTACATGGCCATCTCCCCAGACGCACCTGGCGACTTCCTGGACCTGCTCGCCGCGATCACCATCGCCGCGCGCCTCGCGGGAGAGCAGGAGCGAGCGCTCGCCCTCTGCAAGCGGGCGCTGCGCAAGCTGGAGGGTGAGCCTCTGCGAGCGGCCTGGTTCTGGCTCGTGCGCTACGAGCTGGTGCGCGACCTCTCCCGTTCCGACGGCTGGGACGAGATCAGCCATGCCCAGAAACTGATGCAGGACCAGCCGCCGTCCTTCGTCCACGCCAAAGCGCTGACGCAGGCGGCGCACTGGTACGCCGTGCACCAGCCGACGACGGCGGTGATGGAGACCGCGCAGCAGGCGGTGGAGCTCTGTCGGGCGACGGGCGCAGAGGTCACCGGCCTTACCGCGCAGCTCACCCTGGCCTGGCTCACCATCCACTCGGGCGACGTCGAGACCGGGCTCGAGCAGGCCCGCGCCGTATGCGCCCGGGATCTGGAGCCGGGCAACGCCAACGTCCTGCTGCGCGGCCACGGCAACCTGTCCACGGCGCTGCACGGTCTCGGCCGCTACGCCGAGGCCGTCGAGACCGCCGAGCGGGGCAGCGCGCTCGCCGACCGGCACGGGCTGCCGGACACCGCCTCGTACATCGACGCCAACCTCGCCGAATCCCTCATCCAGCTCGGCCGCTGGACCGACGCCGACGAAGCGCTCGAGCGAGCCCTCGGCCGCCGCGGGGTGAGCGTCCGCATCCGGGCGCTGATCGCCGAGCGGAGGGCCGAACTCGCCCTGGCCCGGGGCGCGTACGACGAGGCCCGGCGTCGGATGGAGGAGTCCGAAAGCAGCACCACCGGCCCCTACCCGGAGCCGCAGCACACCCTGGCCATGGGCCGCGTGGCCATCGCGCTGGCGGCCGCCGACGGCCGGATCCTCGACGCCCGCTCCCTGCTGGATGCGGCGGTCGGCGAGGCCATCCCGCCCGGCCATCACCGCTACGGCTGGCCGCTGCTGTACGAGGCCGCGGCGGCGGAGGCGCGGGCCCGTGCACTCGCGGTGGCCGAGCCGGGGCGTGCGGCGGCGGTCGAGCGGATCCGCAAGGCGATGGAAGGCCAGCCCGAATTCGCACCGCTGTGGGCCGCGCAGGCCCTGATGATCCAGGCCGAGCTGCTCACCACCGAGGGCCGGGACGCCACCGTCCGCTGGACGGAGGCGGTCGCCGCCGTCGAACAGTTGGAGGCCCCGCCGCTGCTGGCCACCGCCCGGTTGCGGCTCGCGCACGCCCTGATCGCCCAGGGCGGCGACGGGTCCCGCCAAACGGCCGGTGATCTGCTGCGGCAGGCCGAGGCGGTAGCGCGCGAGCTGGGCGCGGCGCCGCTCGAGACGGAGATCACCACGCTGGCCGGCCGCGCCCGCATCCCGCTGCGGCAGGCCGACGGGGAGACGGCCCCGCCCCCGACACCGGCGGCGGCGCTGGGCCTGACCACCCGGGAGCGGGACGTACTGCGGCTGGTCGCCGCCGGACGGAGCAACCGGCAGATCGCGGAGGCGCTGTTCATCTCGCCGAAGACGGCGAGCGTGCATGTCTCCAACATCCTGACGAAGCTGGGCGCTTCAGGCCGAGGGGAGGCCGCGGCCATCGCGCACCGGCTGGGGGCCTTCGAGGAGCCGCGTAGGGCTTAGCGCTCTGACCGGACCGCCGCGCCGTGACCGTCGGCGATCCGGCACGAGCGGCCTCGCCGCAGGAACAAGCCCCATCAGGTCCCTTCGGGCTTGTGCGCCAGGAAGCAGGCGTGCGGTCTGTGCACCCGTCCGCCGGGCTCCTGCTCCAGCCTCGCGGTGACGACGAGTCCGGCCTGCCCCAGCAGACCGGCCATGCGGTCCAGTGGCAGGAGATACGACTCGTAGGACACCGGACGGCCATAGCCATGGGTCGGCTGCAGCCGTTCATCGCCGACATAGTCTCCCCAGAGCAGGTAGCCGCCGGGCGCGAGCGTGCGGTGGAACTCGGCGAACACCGCCGGCAGCCACTGCGGGGGCGTGTGATGGGTGGAGTACCAGGCCAGTATGCCGCCGAGCTCGTCGTCCCTCATCTCCAGCCCGGTCATCGAGCCCTCGGTGAACCGCAGGTCCGGATAGGCGTGCCGAGCCAGCCCGATCATCTTCGGCGACAGATCGACGCCGAAGGCAGGCACCCCCAGCCCGGCCAGGTGCGCCGTCACGCGGCCGGGGCCGCATCCCAGGTCCGCGACCGGCCCCAGACCGGCCGTCCGCACGAGCTCGGCGAACCCCGCCAGCATCGCGCGTGACAGCGGGTCCATCGCGGCGGGAGGCGGGACGCGTTCGACGTAATCGGCGGCGACGGTGTCGTACGACTCGCGCACGGCGGTCAGAAACGAGGGCTCAGCCATGCGGGCGACCCTAGACCAGAGAACACACCACTCCGTTGATCGTTTCCGGTCAGAGCATCAGAGACGGACCCGAGCCCAGACGGTCTTCCCGACCACCCGCTCCCGTACGCCCCACGCCTCGGCGAACGCAGCCACGATCGCCAGCCCGCGCCCGGACTCGGCCTCCGGCGTCGCCTCGGCGAGGACCGGCAGCCCCTCCCCCGGGTCCGACACCTCGATGCCGATCAGCTTCTCGGCGTCGTAGGCGATACGTACCTCGTAGTACCTCCCCGGGACGCGGCCATGCCGCACCGCGTTTGCCGCCAGCTCCGACAACACGAGCAACGCGACCTGCGCGGAGCCCGGCGGCACCCCCCACGCACACAGGACGGCCGCGGCCGTCTGGCGAGCGCGATGGGCAGAGAGCGGGACGGGTGTAAACCTCTGCTTCCAGCCATGGCGAGGGTTTACGTCGTGACTTTGTGCGTTCATGCCCCCACTGTCCGTGCAGGTGACTAGCGTCACCAGTAACAGAACGTCGACCGCGGCTGCCGCCAACTCCTGTCGAACGGGGGTTGATCGGCGTTGAGCCGCGTTGAGGGGGTGGATGGGATGGCAACGCCCAAGAAGAAGGACTCAGCGCCGCCGACCATGCGGTACTTCGCGGCTGTGCTGCGGATTCTGCGCGAGCACGCGGGGCTGACGCAGGACCAGTTGGCGAGCTGATGCACTACACAGGGTCAGCGGTGAGCGCGGTGGAGACATGTGCGAAGCCGCCGACGGACGACTTCATCGAAGCGGCTGAGAAGGCACTGGACGCGAGCGGGTTGCTGCGCTCGGCGATCGCGTTCTTGCGGTTGGAGCGGTATCCGGTGCACTTCCAGGGCTTCGTGCAGCTGGAGCAGGAGGCGCTGAGTGTGTCGTCGTACTGCACGCAGCTGATTCATGGACTTCTGCAAACCAAGGAGTACGCACGCGAGGTACTGGCAGCTGCCTTCCCGCCGTTGGAAGAAGATGAGATCGAGGAGCTGACTCAGGCACGGATCGACCGCCGAGCCCTGCTCGACCGCAAGCCCGGAGCAGTGGTCAACATCATCATCGAAGAGGCTGCCCTGCGGAGGATCGTCGGCGGCCCAGAGGTCATGCGCCCTCAGTACGCGCACCTCATCGAGTGCGCAGCACGGTCCAACGTGGTCATCCAGGTCATGCCGATGAGCCGAGCCGTACACGCAGGCTTGCAAGGACCGATGACGCTGCTGGAGACGCCCGACGAGACGTCCATGGCCTACATGGAGAGCAACGGCAGGAGCATCCTGTTGTCCAAACCGGACGAGGTAGGTGTCCTCGCCCGCCGCTATGCCATGATCAGGTCCCAGGCCCTCGGGCCGGAGGAATCCGTAAGCTTCATCGAGCAGTTGAGGGATGAGCTTTGAGCAGACTCACGTGGTTCAAGAGCAGCTACAGCGACAACACCGGCGGCGACTGCGTTGAGGTCGCCCTCGACTGGCGCAAGTCGAGCTACAGCGACTCCAGCGGGGGCGAGTGTGTCGAGGTCGCCACTACTCCCGCCACCGTCCACGTCCGGGACTCGAAGATCCCGGACGGGCCGAACCTCCACATATCCGCTGACGCCTGGTCGGACTTCCTCACCTTCGCCACCCGCTACCGGTAGGCGGAGCGGGCTTCGCTTCGCTTCGCGGTGGGCTTCGCTTCGCCTGCGCCTACGCGCCATCTCGCGGCATTCGGCTCACGCGGGTGCGGCTTTCGTCTCGGACCCTCCGGGTCCAAAGCGCCAGCGAGAAGGGGGAAAGGGGGCGGCTGGCCCGGCGTGCCGATTCCTCGGCCCGGCAGGCGGCTGAGCTCAAAGAAGCTCCGCTGCGCTCCGCCGCAGCTGCTGCCGCGCGGTGGCTGGCCGGTCAGCCCAGCGGTGCGCTGGATCGGGGCCCGGGAGCGCGACGAACGGGCCGACGATCGCTGGACGGCATGGTCCTATCGCCGCGTGCGGGCACCGGGGGACGAGATCGCCTCCCCACCCACCTGCTCTCAGAAAAACGGTTGATGCAGTACTTGATGCAGATCAAGTACTTTTTTGAGAGGGGGTGGGGGGAGGGCCCGAACCGGACCGGCGCCCACCGCTTCGGGCGACCATCCGCCGCCCCCGACCGCGAGCCGGTGACGACCCCCTGGGCAAGACGGCGACGACGCCTCCGGCACCCCTCCCCCTTCCCGCTGCTGGCCGCTGTGCGCCAAAGGCGCGAGACGATACCCGCACGCGGCGACAGGACCATGCCGCCCAGCGGCGCTGGCCCTTACGTCGCGCTCGCGCACCCAGTCGAGCGCACCGCTGGACTGACCGGCCAGCCACCGCGCGGCAGCAGCTGCGGCGGAGCGCAGCGGAGCCTCTTTGAGCTCAGCCGCCCACCGGGCCGAGGAACCAAGACAACGGGCCAGCCGCCCCCCTTCCCCCCTCCTGCTGGCGCTTTGGACCCGGAGGGTCCGAGACGAAACCCGCACCCGCCCGAGCCGAATGCCGCGAGACGGCGCACAGGCGCAGGCGCAGCGCAGCGAAGCCCACCGCGAAGCGAAGCGCAGCGCAGCCACCCGCACAGCGAAGCGCAGCCACCCGCACACAGCAGTCAGCCCGAACCGAAAACCTCAGTAGCCGAGCTTCAGCAAGAGGTCGGTGAGCTCGACCGGCGTGGTGATCATGCAGTCGTGGCCGGTCGCCAACTCCCACACCTGGGCCGGGTCGCCGTTGGGCTGAATCGCGGGGACCGGGCGCCGGGTAATGCCTTCGGGCTCGCCGACGACACAGTGGATATGCGTCCGGGGGATCGCGTCCACGGCCGGGTTGTCCAGTCGGACCGGTTGCTGGAGGCAGCGCACCGACTGGTCCGAGAGCATCGTGCGCAGCCAGGCGACGTCCGCCGGGTCGGTGACCCCGAACAGCCCCATGGGAGGCGGAAACTCCGGGAGCGGCGGAACACGCCAGCCGCTCTCGGACTGGAGAGCGCGGTCGATCTGGGCCTGGGCGACGGGGAGGACATCGACCGCGGTCTCGCCGTCCTCCGGGACCATCGCGTCGAGGTAGACCAAATGCGCGATGCGCTCGGGCATTTGGTTGGCCGCGGACGAGATGACCAGCCCGGCGTAGCTGTGGCCCACGAGGATGACCTCGTTCAGGTCCTCCTCGGTGATCAGCCTGACGACGTCGTCGACGTGCGTGTCGAGCCCCACCTCGGGGCTGAGCAGATGCGCTTTGTCGCCGTAGCCGGTCAGGGTCGGCGCGGATACGCGGTGTCCGGCCGACGTCAGCAACGGGACCACCCGCTCCCAGCACTGTCCGCTGTGCCAGGCGCCGTGTACCAGCACATATGTGGCCATGGTTTCGCTCCTCGCTGTCGCTTGCCTGTCGGCTGACCACGCTGCCGACCGGGCCCCGGCCCAGCCAGAGCCCTCGCGATCCTGGGGGTGACAGGACCAGGCACACGCACGCGGTGCGCATTACGGTGGCGGGATGGCCGACGAACCGAACCTGTTGGGCGATTACGTACGCGCCCGCCGTGAGCTCGTCACTCCTGAGCAGGTCGGTATCCCCGTGGTGGGGGTACGGCGCGTGCCGGGTCTGCGCCGAGAGGAGGTGGCGATGCTGGCCGGGATCAGCGCCGACTACTACCTGCGCCTGGAGCAGGGCCGCGACCGCCACCCCTCCGCGCAGGTCCTGGAGTCGCTTGCCCGCGCACTCCAGCTCGACGACGACGCGACGGCGTACCTGCTGCGCCTTGGTGCCGGCAAGCCCCGACGGCAGCGGCGTCGGCGCCCGCACCGGAAGGAGACCGTCCCGCCGGGCATCGCCAAGTTCGTGGCCACGCTGCCGCTGCCCGCGTATGTCGAGGGCCGGTACTTCGACGTGCTCGCCGCCAACGCCTTGGCGACTGCCGTGTCACCGCGTCTCACGGTGGGCGGCAACCGCCTGCTGGACGCGTTCCTCGACCCGGCCGAGCGGGCCCTCTACCCGGACTGGGAGAACGCCATCGTGGGCATGGTCGCCGGTTTCCGCGAGGCCGTCGGGACCGATACGGACGACCCCCGCTTCATCGAGCTCGTCGGTGAACTGTCCCTCGCCAGCCCCCGCTTCAGCAAGCTGTGGGCCCGCCATGACGTGGTGGTGTGCGAAGGCACGACCAAGTGCATCGACCACCCCCAGGTCGGTCGCCTGCGGGTGAACCAGGAACGGCTGGGCATCGGCGGCGCGGCAGGCCAGACGCTCATCGTCTTCCACCCGGACCCGGGCAGCGACAGCGCCGACAAACTGGCGCTCCTCGCCTCCGCGATCCAAGCACCGGCCGCACCTCAAGACACCGTTCGCTGCTGAGGCGGCCCCGGCTCCCTCCAGATATGCGTATTCGGAGTCTCAATAGGAGAACTGTCGAACGGTACGCGTTTCCCGTTGTCCCACGCCTCTTCCCGTTGGCCGGCCGGCCAATGAGGCGTCGAGTTCAGGCCGGGCTCGATAGCATTCCCCGGGTTCTCCCGGGTTTTCGACTGCGCCAGGAACTGGGGCGGGTGACCCGCACGATACTGAAGCAGCTCGAAGTTCGGGTACGCATCACCCTCGAGCTTGACCTGGGAACCACCCGAATCGTTCAACTTGATTCCGATGTCCCCGTTCACGGCAAAAACGGGCATTTTGCTGTTGATACCCTTGTACTTCACCTGGAGAGAGCCGTTGTTGTCCAGGTAAACCTTGACCTTGTTCTCCCAGAAGCCATTGCCGATATCCTTTGCCGGAATCACCTTCGTCGAGGGCGGTATATACGTCTTCCCCACCATATGACCCGGGATGATCTCCGTCGACGGGGTGACGGTGTAGGTGATCTTTCCAGTGGCCGTATCCCATGCGAAGGCTACGCGGTACGGAGCGTTCGGATTAGCCGAGAATGAGCGATCGTCACCCTCTAGCTGACCGAATGCCCCCGTCTTGTAAGGGATGAAGAACCGGCCGAGGATAACCCCATGATTGCCGCCCAACGGGCGGACCCATGTCGTTGTCTGGGACGACATGGGAGGTATCGCACCAAAGTATTTATCGTATACGTCGGCCAGTTCGCGCGTCTGGTTGATCCTGTCATCCGTCGTGACGACGTACCCGTGTGAAGGCAGCAAACCCGGGTTGAACACTTGCGCCCCGCCGCCGCCCCCCGCCACTTCGAATGCCTTGCCAACAGCCTTGACCTCGGCGTCGGTGGCGGCAATCGTTCCCAGGTTGCTGAGCACCTCACCGTCCACGGCGCCTCCGCTCGGTCCCCACCGCGCGACGGTCAGATTGCTGATGTCGTTTCCGAAGTCCTTCGCGCCCGCCTGATAGGACGAGATCGCCGGAGACAACACACCGGTAATCCACCCCTTCAGATCCCGGGCGGCACCGGTCGTCTTATCTGCATAGTTATAGAGGTTTTGCGGAACCGCGGCTGCTTCACCCATGCGCTCAGTTTCCTTCGGGATTCTTGAGGAGGGCCGCACGGGCCTTTTCCGCCTGCGAGGTCGCGTTGTCGACCTTGCCTTTGAGACCGAGTACTTCCTGGGCGAGCCGGCCCAATGCGGCTTGCTGGGCAGTGAACTCGGACTCGAACTGCTGACGCTTCCCGCCTCGCCATTCTCTCCCGAACTGATTGAACTGCGCCGTGCGTTGCCCTGCGCGCAGCTCTGCGAACGCTGTTATTTTGTCGTACGCCAGGCTGAGCGCTTTGCTCAGCGCATCCGCGGCATTGAAGTCGTAATGGACCTGCTTCGGGGCAGTCACTACCCTGGTCTCCTTGCCTCAGTAATTTCCCCGTGCCGCCTTTCCGAGCCGCATACCGGGGCGCAGGTAAGCGGCAACTTTGTCACCAGAGGGCCGGAATGTCATTGATACCCAGCGCACAGCGCTTGACCTACCGTGCAATGGACGGCAGTCGCCCGACGGCACACGTCCCGTGCGCCGTGTCCGCGAAGTGGAGGGTGCCGCCATGGCGGACCGCGATCTCGCGGGCGATGGCCAGGCCGAGCCCGGCTCCGCCGGACTTTCGGGTGCGGGCGTCCTCCAGTCGGCTGAAGCGTGTGAAGACCCGCTCCCGGTCCGCCGCGGGGATTCCGGGGCCGTCGTCGCGCACCTCGAACACGACGGTGTCCCCGTCCTCGTGGCGGCGCTCGGTACCGACCGTGACCTCGACCGTGGTGCGGGCGTAACGGCAGGCGTTGCCCAGCAGATTGCGCAGCAGCCGTTCGAGCTGGACATCGCTGCCCCGGACCCAGACCGGCGGGTCGTCGGCGGCGACGCAGCGGATGTCGAGCGGTCGGGGGTGGGGCAGGTGCTGGTGTTCCACGGCCAGGTCGTGGGCGAGGTCGGTGAGGTTCACCCCCGTATCGGCGACGGGCGCGCCGCCGTCCAACTGGGCCAGGAGCAGCAGGTCGTGGCTGAGGTTCTGGAGCCGCACGATGTCCCGGAGGGCGTCGCGTACCCGGGCCTCCCAGTCGACGCCGTCCGGATGCGTCAGCGACGATTCGAGGGAGGCCCGCAGCCCGGCCAGGGGGCTGCGCAGCTCGTGGGAGGCGTCGGCGATGAACCTCTGCTGGAGTTCGGCCGACCGCTCCAGCCGGTCCAGGGTCGTATTGATGGTGCGTGCGAGCCGGGCGATTTCATCGGCCGAGCCCGAGGACGAGACCGGCACCCGGCGGCCCAGCGACCGGGCCGTGATGTCCTCGAGTTCCCGGCGGATGGCCTCGACGGGGCGCAGCGCCCGGTCCGCCGCCGTCCACGCGGTGACGGCGAGGACCACGACGGCGAGGGGCCCCCAGAACGCCAGGCCCCATCCGAGGCCGGCCAGGTAGCCGAACGCGGATCCGCCGGTCTGGACCGACCACCAGAGTTCGGCGGCGAAGAGGAGGGCCGTGGCGGCGCCGACCACGAGCGCGACGCGCAGCCGCAGGGACAGCGCCTGCCGGGCGGGCCGCGCGAACGCCCACACCGTGGCGCCGAGGATCAGCATGACGGCCGGGCCCTCGACCTCGGGCCTGCGTACCAGCTCCATGACATCCATGGACGGAAGACACACGGCGACCGCGACGAGCAGCCAGGCCGCGGTGAGCCCGGCCCGTACGGCGGCGCGTACGTGCGGCGCGAGCGACTTACGCAGCCGAGGGCGTACCGCCCGGCTGTTCGGCGCGTCAGGCGCCATGGCCGGTCATGCGGTAGCCGATGCCCCGGACCGTCTCGATCGACGCGCGGCCGAAAGGCGTGTCGATCTTTCGGCGCAGGGCGCTCACATACACCTCGACGATGTTCAGATCGCCTTCGAAATCCGCCGACCAGACCTGATCGACGATGTCTGTCTTGGGCACGACTTCACCGGCCCGCCGCGCAAGGCATTCGAGCACCGCGAACTCCTTGGCGGTCAGCCTGATCTGGACATCGCCACGGCCGCTGGACCGGTTGGCGGGGTCGATCCACAGGTCGCCGATGCGCAGCACGGTGCGGGTCCGGGCGCCGCCCCGGCGGAGCAGGGCCCGCAGCCGCGCCTCGAGCACCACGTACGAGAAGGGCTTGGCCAGGAAGTCGTCGGCGCCGGTGTCCAGCGCCTCGGCCTCGTCGTACTCGCCGTTCTTGGCGGTCAGCATGAGGATGGGCGTCTCGATGTCCTCCGCACGGAGCCTGGCGCAGACCCGGTATCCGTTCAGGCCGGGCAGCATGATGTCGAGCACGATCGCCTGATACGGGTTCTGGCGCGCCATGTGCAGGCCGACCAGGCCGTCATGGGCCACGTCCACCGCGTATCCGGCCGCTTCCAGGCCCCTTTTCAGGGCGACCGCGAGCCCTTCCTCGTCTTCCACCACCAGTAGCCGCATCGCCTCAGTATCCCCAGCGGTTCCGGCCGTCCCTGAAGAGGTCTTCAGGATCCTTCAGCGTCGTCTCAGCAGCTCCGGGTGACCATCGGGCCCGTTCCCCGTCTGTTCCCTGCCTGTCCCTGCCTGCCCCCGCCTGCTTTCAGCCCTTGAGGTGACCTGTGACCATCGCCCCTGTCCTCAGTCCCGACCAGGTGCGCGGCGGAGAAGTCAGAACGCCCCGTGGCCGGCGGGTGGCTCTGGTGACGGCCGTCGTGACGACGCTCGCCGCCGTCGTACAGCAGGTGCTGCACGCGGCGGGTGTCGCCGGCGGGCAGCCGTGGCCCTGGCTGCTCGTCGCCGCCCCGGCGTGGCTGCTCGCCCGAAGGGGCCCGCGGGCGGTGACCGCTCCGCCGCCCGCGGTCGTACGGGCCACGGGCCGGCTGGGGCGAATACCCGCGTGGGCGGGGGCCGCCGCGGTCCTGGCCATGGCCGCCGCCGTATGGGCCGCCCTTCAGGACCACGAGCCGCTGGTCGGCCATGAGGAGGCGGTGTACGGCAACAAGGCCCGCTCCTGGCTCGACGGCACCCCGGACGCGGGCTGGGGCACCTACCGCCCGGTGGGACTCCCCGCGCTCGGCCGGATCGCCCTGGCCGTGCACGACGACGTCGGGGCGCTGCGGGTGGTGGCACTGCTCCTGACCCTGTTCACCCTCGCCACGACCTATCTGGTCGCCGCTCGGCTGACCACCCCACGGCGGGCCGTGGTGGCGACGCTTCTGCTCCTCAGCGGGCTGGGCTTCCTGCGCCGCCTCCCGCTGTTCCTCAACGACATCGGCGCCACGGGGCTCCTCCTGATCGTGGTCTATCTGCTCATCCGCGCGCAGGAGAAGCCCGGTTCACGCGCTCTGATGCTGCTGCCCTTCCCGGCGCTCGCGGCCTTCTATCTGCGGTACGGCGTGGTGGGCACCCTCGCGGCCGTCGCCGTCGCCGCCGTCCTCGCCTACGGTCCCCGGGCCTGGCTGGCCCAGGGGCGCCGTCTGGCCCTGTGCGCGGGCGTCCTGCTCGCCGGGCTGATACCGCACTTCATCTACGCCGCCGAGGCCACCGGCAGCCCCCTCGGCCTGATCTTCTCCGCGACCGAACACGCCGGGCGGGCCTATGTGGGCGACGGTCTCGTGTACTACCTGTCCGTCTTCCCGTACCGGCTGGCCGGCGACCTCGGCGGCGTCGTCATGGCCGCGGGGCTGTGGGGCCTGGGCGCCGCGATCCGGCGGCGGCGTGGCAACCGGCTCACGGGGGCGGCGACTTCGGCGACATCGCGGCCCTGCGACCCGAGCCGCGTGTTTCTCGGCATGACCGCGGTCCTCACCTTCATCGTGCTGGGGGTGGCCACGGACGGCGAGCCCCGCTTCGTCTATCTGCCCGTCGTCCTGCTGACCGTCCTCGGCGTGCAGACCCTCGCGGAATCGGCCGGCCGCTGGTCCGCGACCGTGCTCACCGCCGTCGCCGCGCTGGCCGCCGTCACCGTGCCGGCGACCGCCCAGTACGTGGCGCACGACGCGATGCCGGGCCCCACCGCCCAACGCGTCTCAACTCTCGCCGTGGCCCGGCAGTTCGCCGGTGACCGGCCCTGTCTGCTGGTCACCGGCTACGAGCCCGACCTCGGCTGGTACTCCGGCTGCGACGCGGTCACCTACGGCCAGTACCGGCGGATGGCCCCGGCCGCCGGGGCCTCCGGGGTCGAGGTGAGCCTCGTCCTCTTCGAACGGGGCCGGTTGCAGCCCGGCTCCGCGTCATTGCGCCGTCTCATCGACGGGCGTGCCACCACGACCCGTACGATCCCCACCGAAGGCTCCCTCGGCACGGCCACGGTCATCACTCTGCGCGCGCTTCGCCCGGACGCCGCGAGCGCAGGAGCACGGCGGCCAACAGGGCGGTGATCAGCACCCCGACCGAGGCGATGGCGGTCACGGCGGTGAATCCGCGGTCGTATGCCTGCTGTGCGGCGTCGAGCAGGCGGTGCGCGGTGTCCGCGTCGAGCGTGTGCATCACGTCCTCCGCCTCGGCGAAGGTGTCCTCGGCGGCTTCCCGCTGGTCGGAGGAGAGCCCGGGGACATCGGGCAGTTCGGTCCGGTAGACGGCGGTCAGCACGGTGCCCAGCACCGCCACGCCCAGGCCCGCCCCGAGTTCGAAGGAGGTTTCCTGGATCGCGGCGGCCTCGCCCGAGCGCTCCGGCTGGGCCGCGCCCATGATGGAGTCCGCGCCGAGCGTCATCACCACCCCGGCCCCGTATCCGGCCACCAGCAGCGGGGCCACCAGCGGGCCGTAGTTCGAGGCGTCGCTGACCACCGCCAGATAACCGAGGGCGGCGGAGAACACCGTGAGGGCTCCGGTCAGCGCCCAGCGGTTTCCCCACCGTGCCGACACCCAGGGGGCGGTCGTGGCACCGACGGCGTTGGCGGCCGCCAGCGGCATCAGGGCCAGCCCCGCTCGCACCGGGGAGTACTCGCCCACCTGCTGGAACCATTGGGTGAGGAAGAACAGCAGGGCCACATAGCTGCCGAAGCAGCCGATGACGCAGATGGTGGCAGTCGAGAAGCGGCGGTCGGCGAAGAGCGCGAAGTCCAGCAGCGGCTCGGCCAGCCGGCGCTGCCGCCGGACGAAGACGAAGAGCAGCAGCATTCCGCCGATGGCGGCGGCGAGCATGCCACCGTCGACGTCCAGGGTCTCACCGGCCTGCTTGAGCGCGTAGACGACGCATCCCAGTCCGACGATGGACAGCGCGACGCTGGCCAGATCCCAGCGGCGCGGGGTGGGGTTCTTGGATTCCGGGATGACCCGGGCTCCCACGGCGAGAATGACCGCGACAATGGGCACGTTGATCAAGAACACCGCGCCCCATCCCCACCGTTCGGTGACCAGCCCGCCGACCAGCGGCCCGAGCGTCGCGCCCACGCTGTGGGCGGAGGTCCAGATCCCGATGGCGATCGCCCGCTCGCGGGCGTCGGTGAAGACCACCCTGATGATGGCCACCGTGGACGCCATGATCATCGCGGCGCCGATACCGAGGGCGATCCGCGCGGCGATCAGCTGGGGCGTCGAGCCCGACAGGGCCGCACCGGCCGAGGCCAGGCCGAACAGGGCGAAGCCGCTCAGCACCATGCGTTTGCGCCCGATGCGGTCGCCGAGCGTGCCGCAGGTGACCAGCAGGGAAGCCAGCGTCAGCGAGTAGATGTCGACGATCCACAGCAGTTCCACGGCGCTCGGCCGGAGGTCCTGGCTCATGCTGGGTACCGCCACGTGGAGCACCGTCAGATCGATTCCGCACAGCAGCAAACTGGTGGAGAGGACCGCCAGAACAAGCCACCGAATCCGGCTCGGCAAGGGCAGCTGTTCGGTCTCCCGCACGGCGTGGACGGACGCTTCACTGTTCGTCATATCCGCACTATCGTGGCGTACTGATCCCATACACAAGTACGGTCAATGATGTGCCCTAGTATCACGATGTATACCATCCCAGGTAGAGGCGGCAGGCGATGCGAGACGACATCACCGATTCACCGGACTATTGCTCCATCGAGATCGCGATGGAAGTTCTGGGCGGCCGCTGGAAACTGGCCATTCTCAAGCAGCTGCTGAGCGGAACGCAGCGTTTCGGCGAACTCAGGCGCGCGCTGCCGCGTATCACCCAGCGCATGCTCACCCGCCAGCTGAGGGAATTGGAAGCCGACGGGCTGGTCACCCGCACCGTGTATCGCGAGGTCCCCCCGAAGGTCGAGTATTCACTCACCGAGGTCGGGCGCAGCCTGGACGACATCGCCGGCCTGCTGGATGCGTGGGGGCGCTGGTACCGCGGGGTCCACGCGGCGGGCGTCCGCGGCTCACCGGGGCGGGCGACACCCGCCCGGGAGGACCGGGCCTCGGTGTGACCTGGGGCCTCGGATGTCGGTTGTGACCCGCGGCCTCAGATGCTGGAGAAGACCTGGTGGTACTCCAGTCGGGGCCCACGCGGGCGCAGGCCGTCCGGCTTCGGCCTGCCGATGTTGACCACGGCCAGCACGGAGTGCTCCCCGTCGGGGAAGAACTCCGCGTCGATGCCGGCCGCGTCGAACCCGGTCATCGGCCCGGCGGCCAGCCCGGCGGCACGGATGCCGACGATGAAATACGCGGCCTGCAGGGCGCCGTTCACGGCGGCGGAGCGCTCGCGCACCTCGCGGTCGGCGTAAAAGAGGTCCTTTGCCGCGGGCAGTGCGGGAAATTGTTCCGGAAGTTCCTGGTGAAACTCGTGGTCGACGGCCAGTACGGCGACGAGTGGAGCCCGCTCGGTCTTGTCCCGATTACCCCTCGACAGATGCCGCAGCAGCCTTTCGCGGCTTTCCGGGGATCGCAGCAGCAGCACGCGCAGCGGTTGCTGGTTGAATGCGGTCGGGCCGTATTTCACCAGATCGTAGATCTCTTCGACCATCTCGTCGGGCACCGGGTCGTCCGTGAAGGCGTGTGCGGTGTGGGCCTGGCGGAAGAGCAGATTCTGCGCGACGGAATCAAGAGCGAGACGCGTATCGGCGCCGATCATGAGAATACCTTTCCTGCGCCGCCGGAGCGGGATACGTCGACGGTTCCGAGCCCGCGCCCGCCCCGGAGCCGGGGCGGGCGCGGGCGGCGCGAAGGGTGGACCTTCGCACCTTCGCTCAGAACTCCATGAGGTTTTCCCTGAGGGTGCGGCCGGGGGTGTACGCCGTCCGGGTCAGCCCCCGGCGTCGCAGCGCGGGGATCAGCCCGTCGGTGACCTCGGCGATATAGCGGCGGTTCAGCCGCAGCAGCGGAGTGGTGAGCATGAAACCGTCTCCGCCCACTTCCTCCATCACCTCGCCCATCCGCTCCGCCACCTGGTCCGGCGTCCCGACCAGGTCGACCGAGGACACCAGCCCGCCCGCGCCGTCCACGACGAGTTCGCGCAGCGTCTTGCCGCTGCCCCACTGCTGGAGCTTGTCCAGCGAGCCCTGCTCGCCGTTGGTCGTCAATTTGTGAGGGAGGGGCTTGTCCAGGTCGAATTGCGCGAAGTCGATCTCCGTCAGGGCAGAGGTCTGCGCCAGGATGTCCTGGATGAACTGCGGCGAGGAGACCATGCGGGCCTGCTTTTCCCGCGCGTCCTGCTCGGTCTCGCCCAGCGTGGGGGTGACACAGAACAGGACCTTGATCTCATCGGGGTCCCGCCCCATGTCCTTGGCGTGCCGGCGGACGTCGTCACGGAATTTCTTCATGCTCTCGACGCCGCTGGCGATCGCGATGATCGAATCGGCGTTGCGCGCCGCGAACACCTTCCCGCGCGGAGAGGCGCCCGCCTGGACGAACGCGGGGCGGTGCTGAGGCGAGGGAACGGTGTTCAGCGGGCCCCGCACGCTGAAGTGCTTGCCCTTGAAGTGGATGGGGCGGACCTTGGTGTGGTCGGCGTAGACGCCGTTCTCCCGGTCGAGGACGACCGCGTCCTTGTCCCAGGACGCGAAGAGCTGCTTGACCACGTCGACGTATTCGTCCGCCATCTCGTAGCGGACATCTCGCGGCGGCAGCTCGTCCATTCCGAAGTTCTGCGCGGCCAGGTCCTCGGCGCTGGTGACGATGTTCCAGCCGAAGCGCCCGCCCAGCATGCTGTCCATCGTCGAGGCCAGGCGCGCGGTCATGAACGGCGGATAGGCCATGGTGGACAGGGTGGCCACGATCCCCAGGTGCGAGGTGGCCAGACCCATCGCGACGGCCAGTGGCACCGGGTCGTGCTTGGGCACCACCATGGCCTGCTTGAGCGCCGCCTCCCTGGAGCCGCCGTAGCTCTCTGGGACCATGAGCTTGTCCTCGACGATGACATAGTCGAAGCAGGCACGCTCCAGAGCCTGGGCGACCTCCGTATGGAACGCGCCGCTCCACGGCGAGCCGCCCGTCCCGAACGGGCCCTGCCAGTCGTCCGGGGTGAAGTTGAAGATAAAAGCCAGATGGAATTTACGGCTCATGGCTGCCTCCCTTCGCTCACCTTGGCCCGCCACCGCCGGTCCGGCCTGGTCCGGGCGAACAGCAGCCCTTCCCCTTCCCGCACCATGGCGACGGATTCCGCGATCACATGCCGGAACAGCTTCTCGCCCAGGTCCGCACTGGATCCGGAGGTCGAGGACAGGATCCCTTGGTTGGTGGTCTGGGCCAGATCGATGGGGTGCAGATAGACCCCGCTGCGCGGCGGACGGTCATGGTCGAGCCGGGTGTCGGTCACCAGGTCCGGCCGCAGATGCAGCATCAGGCTGGTCTCGGTGAGGCCGGCGTGCTCGGCGTGCCAGCCGGGGAAGTCACCGACCTCGGCGGCGAGCCAGGAGTCCTGCACCATGCTCCACCAGCTGAAGGCGATGACCTCACGGTGGCCGAAGTCCCCCTGCTGCCGTATCTGATCGAGGGCCTCGAAGATGAACGGCTCGTTCTCGTAGTGGCCGTTGACCACGATGAGCCGTGCGAACGGCAGGCCGGCCAGGGACCGGAGGGTCTCGGCGAGAAACCGGATCAGGGTTTCGCCGCCCACGTACACGGTCCCGGGAAACGACAGCCCGCCTCCGCTCTGCGGCAGGGACCGGGCGCCGATCGACTGCACGGGAAGGGTGAAGCCGTCCAGTTCGGCCGCGATCTCGGCGGCGAACTCCTCCGCGAGGACGGAGTCCACGGAGAGCGGCAGATGCGGCCCGTGCTGCTCGGTGGCCCCGATCGGCCAGATGAGGGTGCGGTCCCGCAGGCGGTCCATGACCTGGGCGCTGGTCAGGTCGGCCAGATCCGGTGCGACGCGCGTCATGTGGCCACCCCCAGCCGTAACTCGGCGGAGCGCGGGAGTTCCAGCTCGGTCTCGGTGACGATCCGCCGGAGCGTGGTCTGCATGTCGGTGTGCAGGGCCGTGTACACCTGCGTCACATTCGCGCCGACGTGCAGGTAGTCGGCCACGTCCCGGCCGGAGGAAATGCCTCCGCACCCCAGGATGGGCAGGACGAAGCCCCGTTTTCTCAGCCGCCAGATGGCCGCCAGGACCAGCGGCTTGATGCCCGGGCCCGAGTAGCCGAAGACTCCGCCCAGTTCCAGCTCGCCGGTGTCCGGGGACACCGCCGCACCGGAGATGGTGTCGCTGACGGTGATGGCGTCCGCCCCACCGGCGATCGCGGCACGTACCCGGTCCTCCAGTCCCTCTCCGATGGCCAGCTTGACCGACAGGGGCAGGGAGGTCCGGGCGCGGGTCTCGGAGGTGTAGGCGTACACCCGGTCGGGGTTGTCGTCTTCCAGCCCCGACTCCTCGTTCAGGCAGGAGATGCCCAGCTCGAGCGCCCGGCATCCGGTGCCTTCGACCCGCACCGCGAGATCGCCCAGCTCGGACGGGGTGTCCGCGTGGAGGGAGGCGATGATGGGGAGTTGGTCACCGGTCAGGGAGCGCAGCACCTTCAGCCAGTGGTCGACCGACCTCTTGGAGTAGGTGGTGCTGTTGATCATCCCTACCGGAAGGCGCAGGATTCTCACGTTCAGGTCCTTCGGGGGGCTGGGGTGAATCGTCTTGGTGACGACGGCCCCCGCTCCCGCGGCGAGCAGTGTGCGGATGTTGCGTTCTTGGTCGGTGAGCAGCCCGGACCCAACGATCACGGGGTTCTTGAGGCTCAGGCCCAATATGGTCACGTCGGACACTTGGTTCTCCGTCGGGGGTGCGGCGAACGAGGGTGCGTGTTCCGGGTGCGCGGGCAGGGCTCCAGGCCCTCCCGCCCGGACGGGGCCGGGGCTTACGCGACGACGCCCGCGCTGATCGCTTCCCGCTGGCGTTCTGTCGCGGCGAGTACCGCCTCGATCAGCAGACTCGGCTTCTCGTTGAACTCGTCGAAGTCGACCGTCCACACGGAGCCGACCCGGTGCAGGCCCTTCAGCAGATGGCTCGCGGAGTCCACGAAGGGCTGCTTGGTGACGATGACGATGGGGCGCCCCAGCGCGGTGGCCCAGCCCAGTTCGACGTGTGTGCCATCGGTCCGGCGCAGTGTCCGATCGGGTAACAAGGGGAGTACGGGCACGAAGACGTCGCACTTCTTCATCCAGCGGAAGTCGCGCACGGAGACCTGCTCCGGTGTGAAGGCGGCCGTCTCCGCTCCGAACTTCTCGACCACATGTGCCGAGAAGACGTTTCCCCCGTTCTCCCGGACCACCTCGATGGCTCCGGAGATCGCGTCCCGCAGGTCACCTGCGAAGCCGTTGGACAGGATGGCGTGCTGGATCGGTCCGCCGATGAACACGTCGAGGCCGGCGAGCAGGCCGGTGGGAATGGGAATGTCGGGCATGCTGGTACTCCTCTGTGAGGTGTGGATGTGCTCTCCGGGGCATGGGTGCCCCAGGACTGTGGATCAGGGAGGGCGAGCGATCGCTCAGGAGGCGCCGAACGCCTCCTCGGCGAGGCCGCTGTAACGGCCCCGGTAGTACAGCAGCGGCCGGGCGGCGGAAGCCGCTTCCAGCGAGCGGATGTCGCCCCTGACGATGAGGTGGTCGCCTCCGTCGTACTCCGCGTGCACTTCGCAATCCAGCCAGGCGACGGCACCTGTCAGCCGGGGCGAGCCGTGAGATGAGGCGGTCCACCGTACTCCGTGGAATTTATCGCCTCCGGACTGGGCGAATCGCTCGCTGAGTAGGCTCTGCGACTCCGCGAGAACGTTGACGCAGAATCGGCCGCATTCGCTGATGGCAGGCCAGGTCGTCGATGTGAGGCTGGGGCACAGCAGTACCTGCGGCGGGCGGAGCGAAAGTGAGGAAAAGGCTTGGCAAGTGAACCCCACAGGACCGGCGCGGCCCATCGCGGTGACCACCGTCACTCCCGAACAGAAATGCCCGAGAACCGACCGCATCGCTTGTTCGGTGAACTGCTGCTGAACCACCGCTGAACTCTTCTCGCCAGACAATTTCCATCCTCACCGGCATAGACGGCTGGAGCGGTTGCATCGGCGCTTTGGTTCTCGGTTTCCGGAAAATCGGCCCAACGGATCGAGCGGTTCCGGTTGACACTCAGTGACACCCAACGGGAGACGATTCTGCACGACGTGATGAGATCCGACAACAGGACTAGTCATCGTGCTAGGAAAATTGAAACAATCCCGCCATGATGAACGCCTCCGACACGCTTGACGATGCCGACCGTCGCGTGGTGGCAGCTCTGCAGGTCCATCCCCGGGCCGGATGCGGCGAGATCGGGCGGATCCTGGGCGAGCACGAACGAACCGTCGCCCGTCGGATACAACGGCTCACCGCGTCCGGGATCGTGCGCCCCACCGCCCTGTACGACGTCATGCGCTGCGGTCTTGGCAGTTCGGTGCACGTCCGGCTCGACGTGGAGAGCGGAACGTCGGTCCACGTGGCAAAGGAACTCATCGACCGCAAAGACTTCCGGGGTGTCATTACGGTCAGCGGGCGCGGCAATGTGCTCTGGTGCGAGGTGATTCTGTCGCCTGAGCAAACCCTCCATTCCTTGATGCAGGACGGAATCCCTGGTATCTCTGCGGTCAGGAGGTTGGACGCCTATGTGACCCTCCGCACGTTCACCACCGTGGCCGAATGGCACGCCCCGCTGCTGTCCGAAACGGAGAGGAGACTCCTCCGAGAAAGTGCGGTTCAACCCATCAGCAAGCCCGCGGACCGGTACCCCATCTCCCCCACCGACCAGCGGGTGGCCGAGGCCCTCATCAGAAACGCCCGTATCAGTCTGACCAGCCTGGCGAAGGAACTCGACTTCTCGGTGGCCACGGCCGGCCGCCGGGTCACGGCCCTGCTGGAACGTCAGATGCTCTATCTGCGCACCGAGATCGAACCGGCGCTTTTGGGCCTGCGCGTCGAGGCCCAGCTGTGTCTGAAAGTCCGCCCCGCAGGCATGGAGGCCGTCGGCACCGCACTGGCCGCGCTCCCCGAAGTGCGTTACTGCGCCGCCATCACCGGTGCCTACAACCTCCTCGTGGAGGTATGTCTGAAACACGAGGCCGACCTCTACCGGTTCCTGGGGGAACGGCTGGCACACTTCGCCGACATCACCGAAGTCGACACCGAGCTCATCACCCACGCCTACAAGCGCGGCTCTGTGATCAAGGACGGCACGTTCGCTCAGGGCGAGGAAGGCCACTGAGCCCGTTCCCCGCCACACCGTTCGGCAGCCGTCGCCGTCGCGTGACCACGGCACCGTCGGCATGCCGGCGCGCCGTCATTTCCCCTCTTCGACCACGGGAGCGATTGTGGCCATGCGCCTGGAAGTCCCGACCGTCAAACATGTCTTCGTCACCGGAGGCGTGGCTTCCTCGCTCGGCAAGGGCCTGACGGCATCCAGTCTGGGTGCCCTGCTGAAGGCACGCGGCCTGCGAGTGACCATGCAGAAACTGGATCCGTACCTCAATGTGGATCCGGGCACGATGAATCCGTTCCAGCACGGCGAGGTCTTCGTCACCGACGACGGGGCGGAGACCGATCTGGACATCGGCCACTACGAGCGGTTTCTGGACGTGGACCTGGACGGTTCGGCCAATGTGACCACCGGCCAGGTGTACTCCTCCGTGATCGCCAAGGAACGGCGCGGAGAGTACCTGGGAGACACGGTCCAGGTGATCCCGCACATCACCGACGAGATCAAACACCGGATCCGTGCCATGGCATCGCCCGATGTGGACGTGGTGATCACCGAGGTCGGAGGGACGGTGGGGGACATCGAGTCGCTGCCGTTTCTGGAGGCCGTACGGCAGGTACGGCACGAAGTGGGCCGTGACCATGTGTTCGTGGTGCACATCTCCCTGCTGCCGTACCTCGGCCCGTCCGGGGAACTGAAGACCAAACCGACGCAGCATTCAGTGGCCGCGCTGCGGAACATCGGCATCCAGCCGGACGCCATCGTGCTGCGCGCGGACCGGGAGGTGCCCGCCTCGATCAAGCGCAAGGTCTCGCTGATGTGTGATGTGGACAACGCGGCGGTGGTGGCGGCGGTCGACGCGAAGTCGATCTACGACATCCCCCGGGTCCTCCATGCGGAGGGGCTGGACGCCTATGTGGTGCGGCGGTTGGACCTGGCGTTCCGCGATGTGGACTGGCGGCAGTGGGACGACCTGCTGCGACGCGTCCACGAGCCGAGCCATGACGTCGTCGTGGCGCTGGTGGGGAAGTACATAGACCTGCCGGACGCCTATCTGTCGGTGACCGAGGCCCTGCGAGCGGGCGGATTCGCCAACGGCGTCCGGGTTCGGATCAAGTGGGTCGCCGCCGATGACTGCCGCACTCCCCTGGGAGCGGCGCGGCAGCTGGCGGACGCGGACGCGGTGTGCGTGCCGGGTGGCTTCGGCGAGCGCGGTGTGGAGGGCAAGGTGGGTGCGATCGCCCATGCCCGGGAACAGGGGATTCCGTTGCTGGGACTGTGCCTGGGCCTTCAGTGCATCGTGATCGAGGCGGCGCGGAACGCTGCCGGGATCGAGAGGGCGGACTCCACGGAGTTCGACCCCCGCGCGGCGGACCCGGTGATCTCGACCATGGTGGAGCAGCTGGACATCATCGAGGGTGCGGGGGATCTGGGCGGCACGATGCGCCTGGGGATGTACCCGGCGAAGCTGACCCAAGGATCACTCGTATGGGAGGCGTACGGAGGACAGGACCGGGTGGAGGAGCGGCACCGGCACCGGTACGAGGTGAACAACGCCTACCGGGTCGAGCTGGAGAAGAAGGCGGGGCTGGTGTTCTCGGGCGTCTCTCCGGACGACAGGCTGGTGGAGTATGTGGAGTATCCGCGCGCGATACATCCGTATCTGGTGGGCACGCAGTCGCATCCGGAGATGCGCTCCCGGCCCACCCGTCCGCATCCGCTGTTCATCGGCTTGATCAAGGCCGCCATGGAACGACAGCGCGACCCATCGGAGCCCGTAGGGTCGCCCATAAGGACAGCCCTAGGACAGCCCTAGGACAGGGCTCAGGCCGGGGCTCAGGCCGGGGCTCAGGCCGGGGCGACCACGTACCAGTGTGCCGGGAGGTCGATCCGCGTCCCGTCCGCCCGGTACTCGGTCTGCGGCAGGGTGGTGGGCCCGTGGGCCAGCACCGTAAGCCCCGCCTCGCGCAGCAGCTCCGGCACCTCGGCGGTGCGCGCGTCGGCGGGGCGCAGGTCGTGGTCGAACACCCGGCGGAGCTTGGGCGGCGGGCCGCCGGGGCTCTGCGCGGCCTCCCGCAGGACGGTCTTGGACTCCTCGGTCAGCTCGGCCACGAACGCCCGGCCGCGCCGCCCCAGCAGGGTGGCCACCGCCTCGGCGACCGGCAGCCGGTCGGACGGGTCGCTCTGGTGGATGACGGCGCGCATATAGACGTTGACGTCGCCCAGCCGCTCATGGAGTTCCCGTACGCGCGCGGTGTCGGTCAGGCTGAGTTGTTCAAACTCCGCCACCTTCTCCGTATCGGCGCGCCGCGCGTGGTCGATGGCCGCGTGGGACAGGTCCACGCCGATGGCGCGGGGGAAGCGGGTGGCCAGATAGCGGGTCTGGGTGCCGTTGCCGCAGCCGAGGTCGGCGATCGGCAGTGTGGCGTCGGCGTGCGGGGCCAGCAGTGCGAGGTGCGGGATCGCGGACAGCGACGGATCGGCGTCCCAGATGGCCTCCCCCGGCGCGTCCGAGGTGTTCTGCCAGTAGCTCTCCCACGCCTGCCTGTAGCGCTCCGATACGCTCATCCACCGCTCCCCGGAGTAGACGCCTCCTCTTGCCCGTACGCTCCAGGTGACTACCGCCACTCCCCGGGCCCGGACAAGGGCCCGGCGCTTTCCTTCACGCGATATTCGCGCCCGCGCGCGCCGCGCGCCCCGGGTGCTACGGGCGCCCCGGGTGCTACGGGCGCCCCGGGCTCCCCGGACGGGGAAGGCTCTGTTCGAACCAGACGGTCTTGCCGTCCGCCGACCGGCTGCTGCCCCACTCCCGCGCCAGGGCGCCGACCACCCGCAGCCCGCGCCCCGTCTCGTCGTCGCGGCCCGCGCTCAGCAGCGTCGGCAGTTCGTGGTCATCGTCGGAGACCTCCCACAGCAGCGCGTCCGTACGCACCAGACGCAGCACGACATGGTGGGTGTGGGCATGCCGTATCGCATTGGTCACCACCTCGCTGACCAGCAGCTCCGCGGTCTCCACGGCCTCCGGCAGGCCCCATTGGAGCAGCCGCTCGCGCACCAGCCGCCGCGCCCGGCCCACTTCGCCCGGCTCCAGCGCGAGCCGCCACTGCGCCACGTCCGCCGTCGGGATGCCGTTCAGCCGGGCCATCAGCAGCGCCACGTCGTCCTTGCGGCCGCCCCGGGTGTTGAGGGCGCGGATGATGGTGTCGCATGCCTCGTCCATCGACGCCGCCGGATGCGCGGCGGATTCGCACAGCGCCGCGAGCCCGGCGCCTATGTCCTGGCCGCGCACCTCGACCAGGCCGTCGGTGCACAGCACCAGGCGGTCGCCGGGCGCCACCCGTACCAGGGCCGTCTCGAAGGGCACCCCGCCGACCCCGATGGGCGCTCCGGTGGGCAGGTCGAGCAGTTCGCTGCGGCCGTCCTGGGCGCGCACCAGCACGGGCGGGATATGGCCCGCGTTGGAGATCAGCAGTTCGGAGCGGATGGGGTCGTAGACGGCGTAGAGGCAGGTGGCGAGGTAGTGCTCGCCGAGCCGCTGGGCCAGGTCGTCGAGGCTGCGCAGCAGTTGGGCGGGCGGCAGGTCGAGGGCGGCCATGGTCTGTACGGCGGTGCGTAACTGACCCATCATCGCCGCCGCGTTCAGGCCGTGTCCCATCACGTCGCCGACGACGAGCGCGGTGCGCGAGCCGGACAGCTTGACGCAGTCGAACCAGTCGCCGCCGACCCGGCCCAGCCGGGTGCCCGGCAGATAGCGGGTGGCCGTGTCGCATCCGGCCATACGGGGGGTGACCTGGGGGAGCATGCTGTCCTGGAGCGTCTCGGCGACGTTCTCCTGGTAGGTGTACATCCGGGAGTTGTCGAGCACCAGGCCCGCGCGGGCGGCAAGTTCGGCGCCCGTCGTACGGTCCATGTCGTGGAACCGCTCCCGCCCCGCGCGGCGCATCAGCACCATGAAGCCCAGCACCACATCGCGCGCCTTGAGCGGCACGATCAGCAGCGACCGCCCGTTGATCAGCGGCCGCAGGTCCCGCTTCTCGAACTCCCCGGAGATCCGGTCGCCCAGCGCGTCGTCGATGTACGGGATCAGCACGGGCTCGCCGGTGACCATGCACTGGAAGAACGGCGTGTGTTCGGGGAAGGCGATGGCCTCCCCGACCGGCACGGTGTCGTCCCAGCGGCCCGGTTCGTCGTTGTGCTCGACCCACACCCGGTGCCAGATGGTGGTGACGTCGGGCGGGCCGTCGGGGAACCCCTCGCCGGCCAGCACCTGGGCGCGCAGATGGGTGCCGGCGAAGTCCGCGAAGCGGGGCACGGCGGCGCTGGTGACCTCGCGGATGGTGCGGGCGAGGTCGAGGGAGCTGCCGATGCGCCCGCTGACCTCGTTGAGGAATTCCAGCCGCTCGCGGACGGCGGCGTACTCCAGGTCGAGGTCTTCGGCCGCGTCGTACGGGGCTTCGGATGCGTACGAGTCTTCGGATGCGTACGGCACACCGGGGGCGTGCGACGCTTCCCGCGCGCCCCCACCCTGGCCCGCGCCCCCGCCCCCGCCTCCGGCGGACGCCGCGCGCCGGGCCGCCTCCTGCCGCGCCTGGCGCTCGCGGTAGCGGGGCATGCCCCAGTCCGGGGTCACCGGCACCCGCTCGTGCCTGCTGATCTCCAGCGCCGGATAGCCGAGTTCAAGGATCTGGGCGACGATCCGGCCCGCCCTGGCCGGGCCCATGTTGGGCAGGATGTCCGGCAGCCGCCCGGCGAGCCGGTCCGCGCCGGGGAACTCGGTGTGCCGGGCGAAGCCGGGCGCGAACCGCTCCCCCTCGCCGCCGACGGCCGCGCGCTCCGCCTCGGCCAGGCCGGAGGCGTCGGCCGCGAGCACGAGCAGCCGCTCCGGCCCCGGCCCGACCAGCGGATAGGCCCACCACAGAACTTCGACCGAATCGTTGTCCCGGCCATCGGCCATCCGGGCCCGCCCGGCGGTGGGGTAGGGCGCCGCCCCGCCCAGCGAGGCGTCCAGGTCCGGCCCGCGCTCCCCGCCCTCCCAGTCGGCCCCGCCCAGCGCGCCCGAGACCGGCATCAGATCGACGGCCCGGCAGCCCACGGCCTCCTCACGGCTCCGCCCGAAGAGCCTGTGCGCACCGGAACTCAAGTGCGTCACCAGCCCGTCGACATCGATGACCACCACCGCGAGCGGCATCCTCCCGGGCCCGCCACCCCGCTGCACCGGCACCCTGGGCACCCCGCCCGCCTCGTCGTCGCCGCGCGACGTGCCATGGTCCATAGCGGGAAGACTCCTTAGCCAGGCAAGATCTGCGCCACCGCTACCCACGGTACGGCCGCCGCGGGGCGCCGTGCTCCGCAATACCCGAATAGGGGGATGTCTCAGCCGCTGTCTCAGCCGCGGATGGTCACGCCGTGGCGGGTGCGCAGTCGGCGCAGCTCCCACAGGGAGACCCCGGTCACCGTCAGCGGGCCGCCGAACAGGGCACAGAACTGGGCCCACAGCGGCCCGCCCGGCATACCGCCCCCGGTCGCGTTCAGGACGGCGATGATCCACACCATCACCACGGTGATCACGGCCGGCAGCGCGGCGTGCACATAGGCGGTGTTGAAGGCGGAGCGGGCGACGTAGGCCGAGGCCATGAAGAAGAACGGCAGCCCCCACAGCACGAACACGAGCGCCGGGACCGCGGCCACGAACAGCCACACCCCGTGCAGCCCTTCCAGCACGTCGGGGTTGGCCGAGACCAACCACAGCGTGGCGGCGAGGACGGCCACGGTCAGGACGTACCAGCCGACGGTCTTGGCCGGGACGCTGAGCCGGGAGCGCAGCAACCGCCGCCGCTCCGCGGGCGCGTAGCGGATGAAGAGGGCGATGACCACCGGTCCGGCGATGAGGAGCAGGACCGGGGTCACGATGAGTTGGCCGGCGCTCTGGCTGGCCTGGTCCTTCAGGTCGCCTTCCGATCCGTACGTGTAGTAGAGGGCGCACGTCGCGAGGAGGCCGAGCACCGTGCGGGTGATCTGGACGCGGTCGACCACGGGGTCGTGGACGCGCCCACCGCCGTCCTGGTCGAACAGTTTCCGGGCGGGCCGGTGCGCCAGGCGGAGCAGGGGGACGAGGAAGGAGAGGAAGGGCACCCGCCGGTACCAGCGCCGACCTGTGGGCGCGGGCCGGTAGGGCCCGGGGGGTGGCGGCGGGGGCCCGTACGGGTTCGGCGGCGGCGGTCCGTACGGATCCGGTGTCGGCGGAGGCCCGTACGGATCGGGTGCCGGGGGCTGCGGTCCCCAGCGGTTGCCTCCCTGCCCGGGGCCGTTCGGCGGACCCCATCCCCCCGTTGCCATCGCGACTCCTCCTCGCCCGCGCCTGCGACCACGCGTTTTTCGTCAGTGGCCGCGAATTCTAGGGCACGAAGACGAACCGCCCCCTACTCCGGAGCGCTCAATCCTCGTGGCCGAGTTGAAGGTCGCGTTCGGTACGGCCGCCGCCCGCGACCTGGAGGACCGTCGCGACGGGCGGGTAGCCCGCCGCGATCACCGTGTACTCGCCGGCCGAGAGGTCGACGAAGCGGAAGGCGCCGTCGGCCGTGGTGGTCGCCGTGTCGACGACGTTGCCGGCCGCGTCCAGCAGCGTGACGCGCGCGTCTTCGACGAGCCGTCCGCCGCCCGCCCGCACCACGCCGCGCAGCACCGCGCCGCCCGCGAGCTCGATGTCCTGCCGGGTCTCGCGGGCGGCCTGGACGGTGACCGGCAGCGCGGCGGGGCGGAAGGCGGGGGCGCTGGAGGCGAGGGTGTACTCGCCCGCCACCAACTCCGAGATCACATAGCCCCCGTCGAGCCCGCTGCGGGTGGTGGCGACGACCTCGCCCCGTACGTCGGTGAGGGTGACCGTGGCATCCCGCACGGGCGCGCCGTCCGCGGTGCGCACCGTCCCGGCGAGCCGCCCCGCGCCGCCGAGCACGACGTCGAGGTCGACCGGGCGGTCGCCGACGGTGACGCTGACCGCCCGCGGCTGATGGCCGCCGGCCGCGGCGATCAGGATGTAGGAGCCGGCGCCCGGGGTGCTCAGCGCGTACCGTCCGTCCTCCCCGGTGGCGCCGCGCCCGATCTGGCGTCCGGCGACGTCGATGAGGGTGAGCGCCGCCCGTGGGACGGTGGTGCCGTCGTGGTGCTGGACGGTGCCGCAGACCGGGATGCCCGCGGTGGTGGGCGTCGGGGCGGTGCGGGGCACGGTGCGCGCGGCCGGGACGACGGGTTCTTGCTGGACGGCAAAGTCGGTGTGGGACACCAGAGGTTTCTCCTTCAGCAGGAAGGCGAGCAGGAAGCCCAGAACGAGCACCGGCACGAGATAGAGGAAGATCCGCGGCATGGCGTCGGCGTACGCCGCGATATAGCCGTCGCGCAGCGGACCGGGCAGCGAGTGCACCAGTTGCGGGGTGACCGACTCGGGGTCGGGGATCCCGGCGCCGGACGCCCCTGGATCGCCGCTGCCCGTGGGGAGTTCGACCGCGAGCCGGTCGGCGAGGCGGTGGGCGAAGAGGGTGCCGAAGACGGCCGCGCCGACGCTGCCGCCCATCTGCCGGAAGTAGTTGTTGGCGCTGGTGGCGGAGCCGATGTCGGCGGGGCGTACGGAGTTCTGGACGGCGAGCACCAGCACCGGCATGACCAGCCCCATGCCGAGCCCCAGGATCCCCATCCACAGGCTGTAGTCCGGGCGGGAGGTGTCCTCGTCCATCCGGGAGAGCAGCCACATGCCGATGGCGGAGAGCACGCCGCCGACGATGGGGAAGATCCGGTACCGGCCGGTGGCGCTGATGAGCTGGCCCGAGGCGACGGAGGCCACGACCATGCCGCCCATCATGGGCAGCAGCAACAGCCCCGACTCGGTGGCGCTGGCGCCGTCGACCATCTGGAGAAAGGTGGGCAGATAGCTGGCGGCCCCGAAGAGCGCTACGCCGAGGACCATGCCGATGAGCCCGGTGACGCAGAAGACCGAGTCGCGGAACAGCCGCAGCGGGATGACGGGTTCGACCGCCACCGACTCGATGACGACGAAGAGGATCGCGCTGCCCAGCGCCCCGAGCGCGAGCCCGAGGATGACGCGGGACTTCCACGGGTATTCGGTGCCGCCCCAACTCGTCAGCAGCACCAGGCAGGTCGAGGACACGGCCAGGAGCAGCGCGCCCAGGTAGTCGAAGCGCGCCCGCCTGGTCGGCTTGGGCAGCTTGAGCGCCACGACCACGACGGCCAGCGTGACCAGGCCGAAGGGCACATTGACGTAGAAGCACCAGCGCCAGGACATGTGGTCGGTGAAGAAGCCGCCGAGCAGCGGACCCGCGACCGACGCGAGGCCGAACGCGGCGGCGATGAGCCCCATGTAGCGGCCGCGCTCGCGGGGCGGGACGATGTCCGCCATGATCGCCTGAATGCCGATCATCAGGCCCCCGGCGCCCACGCCCTGGACCGCCCGGAAGGCGATCAGCTCGTCCATCGTGCGCGACCAGCCCGCGAGCGCGGAGCCGGCCACGAAGACGGCGATGGAGAAGATGAAGACGCCCTTGCGCCCCATCAGGTCGCCGAGCTTGCCGTAGATCGGCAGCACGATGGTCGAGGCGAGGAGGTACGAGGTGATGGCCCAGGACATCTTGTCCAGGCCGTGCAGTTCGCCGACCACCTTCGGCAGGGCCGTGGCCACGATGGTCTGGTCGAGGGCCGCCAGCAGCAGCGTGAGCATCAGCCCGAAGAACACCATCCGGACCCGGGCCGGGCTGAGCCCGACCGGAGCGCCGCCACCGCCTGCCGGGCCGCCGCCCGCTGGGCCGCCGCCCGCTGGGCCGGGGTCTGGCGCCTCATCGGCCGTCTGGTGCGTCGGCTGCCGCACCGTTTCGTGCGCCTGCTGGACCTGTTGGGCCTTCTGCGCCTGCTGGGCTTGCTGAGCCTGCTGCGCCTGTTGGGCTTGTTGTGCCGCTTGTTGCGCCGTCCGGGCCCAGGCGGGTACGGGACCGGTGGCGCGCCCCGGCTCGCCCCCCTTGGCCAGGGGGGTCCAGGTGATCCCGCCCACGTCCTTCTCCCCTCGTCGCGCCTGCACCGCCGCCCATTTCTCGCATTACGCGACAACTGTGAGCAAGCGCGACGAATCGCCGCTGACCGGTGGGGAGAGGGACGTAAGAGGCTTTCGCCCCGGTCGGAGGGTGTGCGGCGGCTAACCGCGCCGCAGAGAAAACCACCCGATCCGGTGAGCCTTCGGTTACTTCTGCTTCGCGACCTCGGTGGCGAGGTTGGCGAGCAACGCATCATAGATCCGGGCCAGGCCCTTGGGCGCGAAGAGCCGCTCGAAGAAGCCGCCGATGCCTCCCGCACCCTGCCAGACCGAGGTGACGACCACCCGCGCCTGACCCTCGCCCGCCGGGGTCACGGTCCAGGTGGTGACCATCGAGGAGTTACGGTCCTTCTCGATGAGCTCCCCGTCGGTCGGCTCGGTCACCTCCAGCAGACAGTCGCGCACGCGCTTGCTGGTGGCCTGGAGCTTCCAGTGGACCAGCGTGCCCTCACCGTCGCCGCCCTCGCGTACCTCGTACTCGCTGAACTGCTCCGGCAGCAGCCGGCCGCGCACACCGCTGTAGTCGGCGAGCGCGTCGAACACGTCCTCGGGGCTGCCCGCGACGATCCGTTCGGTGGTGGCCTCGACTTGGCCCATTGCTCTCCTCCACTCGCTGACCGGCGCCCCGGCCTGAGGCGCCCTCGACTGCGGCAAGCCAACCATTTTTGCTGGGACTTTGCCTAATTGGAGGCCGCCACCGGTAGAGCGGCGGCGGCCGGATCAGCGCGCGGCGCGGACGCCGTCGAGGGCCACGCCGAGGACGCGGTCGCGCTGGGCGTCGTCGAGGAAGTTGGTCGCGGTGATCCCGGCGACCATCCGCAGCAGGTCGTCGAAGTCGATATCGGCGCGGACCCGGCCGGCCTGCCGCGCGCGGTCGAAGAGCGGGCCGCCCGCCCGGTACATCGACTCACGGCAGGCCTGGAAGATGTCCGACTCGTCGTCCATGGCCTCGCGGATCGCCCGCTTGGTGACGCTGTAGCCGACGAAGCGGCGCAGCCACGAGTCCAGCGCCTCCCAGGGCTCCAGCGCGGCGGCCTCCTCGGCCACCCGGCAGAGCGCGGCGACCTCGTCGGCGTAGACGCTCTCGAAGAGATGGCGGCGGGTCGGGAAGTTCCGGTAGAGCGTGGCGATGCCGACCCCGGCGCGGCGGGCGATGTCCTCCAGCGGCGCCTCCGCGCCGCTCTCGGCGAACACCTCGCGCGCGGCGGACAGCAGCGCGTCGTAGTTGCGCGCGGCATCCCGGCGGTACGGGCGCTGGGCCGCGACGATCTCGTCGACGGGGAGCTGCGGGACGGTCACGGGGGCCTCCGGGCGGAACGAGTCGAAACAGGGATCGAAGCGGGGATCGAAGCAATCGGTTTGAAAGTGGAGGTTGACCTCCGCTAGAGTGGAGGTACACCTCCACTTTATCAGTCGGGGCCGTGCACCGCCGGTCGCGCACCCTCGTGCGCCCACCGTTCCACAGTGCCCGCGCCCCAGGTCGGCCGCGCCCAGGCGCGTACCGCCCCGTCCCCTGTCCTGTACGGAGAGGTCACCATGCCCCGCAGCTCCACCCGCCTCACCTTCGCGGTCCTCGCGACAGGCGCCGGCGTGTTCTCCATGCTCCAGTCACTGATCGCCCCGGCCCTGCCGACCGTGCAGCACGCCCTGCACACCTCGCAGTCCACCGCGACCTGGGTGATGACCGCGTATCTGCTCTCCGCCTCCATCTTCACCCCGATCCTCGGCCGCGTCGGCGATCTGATCGGCAAGAAGCGCACCCTGGTCGCGGTCCTCGTCGCCCTCACGCTCGGCTGTCTGCTCGCCGCGCTCGCACCCACGATCGGCGTACTCATCGTCGCCCGGGTGATCCAGGGCATCGGCGGCGCGCTGTTCCCGCTCTCCTTCGGCATCATCCGCGACGAGTTCGCCGCCGAGGAGGTGAGCCCCAGCATCAGCAACCTCTCGGCGGTCATCGCCGCGGGCGGCGGCGTCGGGGTGGTCGCCGCCGGGCCCATCGTCTCCGCGCTCGACTATCGCTGGCTGTTCTGGCTGCCCGTCGGCATCGTCGCCGCCACCGCGCTGATCGCCCTGCGCTTCATCCCCGAATCCCCCACCCGCGCCTCCGGACGCGTCAACTGGCTCGGCGCCGCGCTGCTCTCGGGCTGGCTGATCGCGCTGCTGCTGCCGCTCAGCCAGGCCGCCGTCTGGGGCTGGGGGTCGGCCCGGGTGATCACGCTCTTCGTGGCCGCCGCGCTGCTGTTCGCCCTGTGGCTGCTGGCCGAGGCCCGCTCCGCCAACCCGCTGATCGACATGCGCGTGATGCGGCTGCCCGCCGTATGGACCACCAACGCCGCGGCGCTGCTGTTCGGCGCGGGCATGTACGCGATCTGGTCCTTCCTCCCCGCCTTCGCGCAGACCCCGTCCGCCGCGGGATACGGCTTCGGCGCCAGCGTCACCGGGGCCGGGCTGCTGATGCTCCCCATGCTGATCGCCATGTTCGGCGCGGGCGTGCTCAGCGGCCGCCTCGAGCCGCGGCTCGGCGCCAAGCGGCTGCTGGTGGCGGGCGCCGCGCTCGGCGCCGTCGCCTGCGGCTTCCTCACCCTGTGGCACGACCAGCAGTGGCAGGTCGCGTTCGTCGCCGGGATCTTCGGCCTCGGCATCGGCCTGGCCTTCGCCTCGATGGCCAACCTCATCGTGGGCAGCGTCCCGGCCGAGCAGACCGGCGCGGCGACCGGCATGAACGCCAACATCCGCACCATCGGCGGCTCCATCGGCGCCTCCATCACCAGCGTGCTGGTCACCAGCCGCCTCCAGCCCTCCGGCCTGCCGTACGAATCCGGCTACACCCACGGCTACGCCCTGCTCGCCGTGCTCTGCCTCGCCGCCACCCTCGCGGCCCTGCTCGTCCCGGCCCACCGCGCCCGCCTCACCGCCGGCTCGCTCCGGGCCGCCGGCACCCCGGCGAGCGCCGAGCCCCGGGCCACGGCGCCGAGCGCCCGCGGCTGACGGAACACGGGAGCGCGGGACACGCGACACGTACCTCCGGGGGCTGACCCATGAATGAAACATGTGTTCTAATTCTGGGTACGAGCGAGACCCCCGGAGGTGCACGCCATGCGCTGGGACAACCTGACCGACGGCGACGGGGCCGCCACGCCCGCCCTCTTCGCGGCGGACGCGGTGACCACCCGCACCTTCGACACCCCCGAGTTCCGCGGCATCACCTTCCACGAGATCCGCGCCCGCTCGATCGTCAACCGGGTGCCCGGCGCCTCACGGATGCCGTTCGAATGGACGGTGAACCCGTACCGCGGCTGCTCCCACGCCTGCGTGTACTGCTTCGCGCGCAAGACGCACAGCTATCTCGACCTCGACACCGGGCTCGGCTTCGACACCCAGATCGTGGTGAAGGTCAACGCCCCCGAACTGCTCCGCCGCGAGCTGGCCTCCGGCCGCTGGCGCGGCGAACACATCGCCATGGGCACCAACGTCGACTGCTACCAGCGGGCCGAAGGCCGCTACCGGCTGATGCCCGGCATCCTCACCGCCCTGACCGAACGCGCCAACCCCTTCTCCATCCTCACCAAAGGCACCCTGATCCTGCGCGACCTGGAGCTGCTGCGGCGCGCCTCCCGCGTCACCGACATCGGCGTCTCCGTCTCGGTCGGCTTCACCGACCCTGACCTGTGGCGCACCGTCGAGCCGGGCACGCCCTCGCCCCAGCGCAGGCTGGAGGCGGTACGTACGCTGACCGACCACGGCATCCCATGCGGTGTGCTGATGGCCCCGGTCATCCCCTTCCTCAGCGACTCCCCCGAGCAGCTGCGCGCGACCGTACGGGCCGTCGCCGCGGCCGGGGCCACCTCCGTGACCCCGCTCGTACTGCATCTGCGGCCCGGCGCCCGCGAGTGGTTCACGGCCTGGCTCACCCACCACCACCCGCGCCTGCTGCGCCGGTACGACGCGCTTTACGAGGGCGGGACGTACGCGCCCCGGTGGTATCAGCGGCGGATCACCGGGATGGTCCACGAGTTCGCCGACGAGTACGGCATCGGCCCGTACCGCGCGGGCGAGCACCGGGGCGTCCCGGACCGTCCGGATACGGATACGGGTGCGGGTGCGGGTGCGGACACGGGGACGGGTGCGGTCGCCGCCGAGGCGCCCGACCAGCTGACCCTGTTGTAAGGGGCCGGCAGACGCTCATTCCCTCGCGCTCAGGTTGCCCAGGGCGGCCGCCAGCCGGTCGCGGGCCTCGGTCTGGGCGGCGATACGCGCATCGAGGACGGCGAGCCGGTCCCGGGCGATGCCGAGCCCTTCGGGGCTGGGCCGCGCGCTCGTCATATCGCCGTCCAGGCACGGCAGGAAGCAGCGGACGTCGTCCAGGGTGAGGCCGACGGAGAGCAGATGGCGGATGTTGCGGACGCGGACGGCGGTGCGCTCGTCGTAGTCGCGGTAGCCGTTGTGCTCGCGTGAGGACGTGATCAGCCCCGCCTGCTCGTAGTGGCGCAGCGCGCGCGGCGTCGCGCCCGTGGCCTTCGCCAGTTCCCCGATCCGCACCGGTCCCACCTCCGGTGCCGTTTCTATCAGCTGTCGCTCAGCCGCCCCTCAGCCGATCACCGCCCCGCCGTCCACCGGCAGCACGATCCCCGTCACAAACGACGCCCCGGGCGAGGCCAGTTGCGCGATCGCCCACGCCACTTCCTCCGGCCGCCCGATCCGCCCCAGCGGGGTGTGGGCCAGCTGCCAGGCCCGTACCCGCTCGCGCTGCTCGGGCGTCAGCCCCTGATGCTCCCCGATCGGGGTCTCGATCGCCCCGGGCGCGACCGCCACCACCCGCACCCCGCGCGGCGCCAGCTCCACCGCCCAACTGCGGGTCAGCGTTTCGAGGGCGGTCTTCGTCGCCGCGTAGAAGGAGTTGCCCGGCCAGGCCCGCTGACCGACGGAGGTGCTGACGTTCACCACCACGCCGCCGCTCTCCTCCAGCGGGCCGAGGGCCGCGCGCGTCAGCAGGACGGGCGCGAGGAGGTTGGTCGCCAGGAGTGGGGTGGCCAGCTCGGGGGTGATGTCGCCCAGCGGCGCGGCGCGTACGACCCCGGCGTTGTTGACCAGCACGTCCAGCCGGCCGTACGACTCGGTCACGCGCCGCACGATGTCCTCCGCGGCGCCCTCGGCGGTGATGTCGGCCGGAAGCGGCTGAATCCGCGGGCGGCCCGCCGCCGTCTCCTCCAGCGGCCCGGGCCGCCGCCCGACCACCACCACCCGCGCCCCCTGCCCGGCGAGGGCACGGGCGGTGGCCCGCCCGATCCCGGTGCCCGCGCCGGTGACGAGGGCGACCCTGTCGCCGGTGTCGCTGTTGCCGGTGTCGCTGTTGCCGGTGTCGCTGTTGTGGTTCATGGCGAGGATCGTGCGACCCTGCCGCCAATGACAGGGTCAAGCGGCCTACGGTGGTCGGATGGACGGCGTACGCGTGAGGCTCATGACGGAAGCGGACATCGACGCCGTGGCGGCGGTGCGGGTGCGCGGCTGGCAGGCGGCGTACCGGGGGCTGATACCGCAGGCGCACCTGGACGGCCTGAGCGTCGAGAAGGACGCGGCGCGGCGGCGGGAGTTCTTCTCCCGGGGCCTGGGGGACGTCGTCAACCTTGTGGCCGAGAACGCGGGCGGCAAGGTGGTGGGCTGGGCGTGTCTCGGTCCGTACCGGGACCGCGATCTCCCTTCGGGCGACGCGGAGTTGTACGCGATCTATGTACGCCCCGACCAGATCGGCACCGGAATCGGCCACGCCCTGCTGACGGAGTCCATCACCAGAGCCGCCGAACGCGGCTTCCCGCACCTGCGGCTCTGGGTCCTCGAGGGCAACACCCACGCCCGTCACTTCTACGAGCGCGCGGGCTTCACCCCCGACGGCGGCCAAGAGGACTACGAGGTGGAAGGCGTCCCCGTCCCCGAACTCCGCTACGCCCGGTCTCTCGCCCCCACGGCCGTCTGAGGCCACGACAGCGCGGCGCCCCGACGGTGGTCTCCACAGGCAGCGCCGCCCGGGGGACGCGGACGCGGCACTGCCGCGGTGGGCCCCGAACCGCACGGCCCGGCACCGCACCGGGCGCCGCCGGGTTCACCGCACACCCGCGCCTCAACGCACCCGCGCCCCCGCTTGTCCGGCGCCGGACGACGTAGGGCGGCGCCGCTGGACGCGCGCCGGCGCCACCGCGGCCACGCTCAGCCAGCAGGGCAGCGGGCACGGCAGTGCGCCCCAGGGACGGGCCGCCCAGAACCGACCCCACCGCCACCCGGCCGACCGCTGAACCGCCACCGCGTCACCGCACCCGCGCCCGCCCCGACTTGTCCGGGGCCGGGCGGCGGGTGGGGCCGGCGTCGGGGGCGGCCCCGAGGCCGCCGCCACCGCTGATACGGGCCAGGGCGGCCGCCGCGGCGGCGCTCAGGCGGGGGTGACGGGAGGCGGAGGTGAGGGCGGGGACGGCGCGTTCGTCGCCGATGGCGCCCAGGCCCTCGACGCAGGCGCGGGCGATCGGCCAGTGGCGGTCGCGGGCGGCCAACTGACGCTCCAGGGCGGCGACGAGGGCCGGGACGGACTCGGGGGCGCGGAGTTCGACGAGCAGGCGGATGGGGTGGAGGGAGTAGGCGGTGCGCAGCGGGTTCGTGGCCAGGGCGGCCGCGGCGCGGGCGGTGCGCGGGTCGCCGAGGCGGGCGAGGACGCGGGCGGCGGTCGCGCAGCGGGCCGGTTCGCGGTAGTTGAGGAGGAGCACGAGGGTTTCGAAGGCCCGCCGGTCACCCGCGCTGCCGAGCACGAACGCGGCGGTCTCCCGCGCCCACAGCGGCTGCTCGGGCGCGACGAGGATACGGGCGAGCTGTTCACGGGCGGCGGGGCTGCCCTGCCGTACGAGCGCGAGCAGCGACGCGTGGGCCCTGGTCTCCTCCGGGGATGAGAGCGAGGCCCGCACCCGGTCGGTCAGTACGCGGAATTCTTCGTCCATGTCGTGGTCTCCCCTCCCCGGTGACCTGCGCCCGGCGCCCCGGCGCGCGGGTCACAAAATGTGCCCTGGCATCTTGGTTACCCGCGAGTTAAACTGACGACACGAGCAGCACCCCTGCTCTGGCGGCCTGGTGACGCAGCCGCCGTGTGAAGTCGGTTCGGCAGTGCAGTTCTGTACGGCGTGGCCCCGGGACAGGGCCGGCCGTGTGTCTCCCACGGGCAGTTTGCTCCGTGTGGCGCTGTCCGTCAGGGAGCGTGCAAGCCCTTCCGCTCCTTCCGCCGGAGTTTCGTGTCAGCCCACCGCGCTTGACCGAAACGCGCATGACCGAAAGCTCCTCTCAGTCGTCACGTCATCCCCACTTCCGGGGAACACCCTCTGGAGTCCGCGATGGACCGTCTTCCGACCAACGACGCCGGCCGTCCCTCCGGCCGTACGCCCTCCCCAGATCTCTCCCCCTCCTCGGCCTCACTCACTACTGTCGCCGTCATCGGGCTCGGCACGATGGGCACCGGAATCGCCGAACTGCTGGCCCGCGCGGGCCGCGAGGTGATCGGCGTCGACATCAGCGAGAGCGCCGCCCGCCGGGCCTTCGCCGCGCTGGAGACCGCCACCGCCCGCGCCGTGCGCCGCGAGCGGATGACCGAGCGGGAGCGCGAGGACGCGCTCGCCCGCTTCCGCGTCTCCACCGATCTGCGGGCCGCGGCCGACGCCGACCTGGTGATCGAGGTCGTGCCGGAGAGCTATGACATCAAGCAGGAGGTCTTCACCGCCCTGGACGCCGTCGTCCGGCCCGACACCATCCTGGCGACCGGCACCAACGCGCTGTCCGTGACCCGGCTGGCCGCCGACTCCGCCCACCCGGAGCGCGTTCTCGGCCTGCATTTCTTCCATCCCGCGCCCGCCATGAAGCTCGTCGAGATCGTCTCCAGCGTGCTGACCTCCCCGGCCGCCGTCGCCGCGGTCACCGCGCTCGCCCACGACCTCGGCAAGGAGCCCGTCGGGCTCGGCGACCGGCCGGGATTCGTCGCCGACGGGCTGCTGTTCGGCTATCTCAACCAGGCCGCCGCGATGTACGAGGCGAAGTACGCGGCGCGCGAGGACATCGACGCCGCGATGCGGCTGGGCTGCGGCCTGCCGATGGGCCCGCTGGCGCTGCTCGACCTGGTCGGCATCGACACGGCCCGTACCGTCCTGGAGGCGATGTACGCGGCCTCCGGCGACCGGCTGCACGCGCCCGCGCCCGTCCTGGGCCAGCTCGCCGAGGCCGGGCTTACCGGCCGCAAGGCGGGCCGCGGCTTTTATACGTACGAGGCGCCGGGCAGCGGCGCCGTCGTCCCGGACGCGCTGACCCCGGACCCCGCCGCCCGGGCCGCGGCCGCCGCGCGCCCGGTCCGTACGGTGGGGGTCGCCGGCTCGGGCACCATGGCGAGCGGGATCGCCGAGGTCTTCGCCAAGGCGGGCCACGACGTCGTACTGGCCGCCCGCGCCCCGGAGAAGGCGGAGGCGGCCAAGGCCAGGATCGCCCGGTCCCTGGAGCGGTCGGTGGCCAAGGGCCGGCTGAGCGAGCAGGCCCGCGACGAGACGCTGGCCCGGATCGCCCCGGCCGGATCGCTGGACGCCTTCGCGGACGTGGACCTGGCGGTCGAGGCGGTCGCGGAGGACCTGGCCGTCAAACAGCAGCTGTTCGCGACCCTCGACAAGGTCTGCAAACCGGGCGCGGTGCTGGCCACGACCACCTCCTCCCTCCCCGTCATCGCCTGCGCCCGCGCGACCTCGCGCCCGCAGGACGTGATCGGCCTGCACTTCTTCAACCCGGCACCCGCGATGAAACTGGTCGAGGTGGTGCGTACGGTCCTCACGGCGGACGACGTGCGGGCCACCGCACACGAGGTGTGCCGGGCCGTGCGCAAACACCCGGTGGACTGCGGCGACCGGGCCGGCTTCATCGTCAACGCCCTGCTGTTCCCGTATCTCAACAACGCGGTGAAGATGGTCCAGGAGCACTACGCCTCGCCGGACGCCATCGACGCCGCGATGAAACTCGGCGGCGGCTATCCGATGGGGCCCTTCGAGCTGTTGGACGTCGTGGGCCTGGATGTGTCGTTGGCCATTGAGAAGGTGCTGCACCGCGAATTCCGGGAGCCCGGTCTGGCGCCCGCGCCGCTGCTGGAGCACCTGGTCGCGGCGGGGTGCCTGGGGCGGAAGACGGGGCGCGGCTTCCGCGAGTATGCGAAGGCCTGAGGAGCGGCCGGCCTGGGGCGGGCTGCTGGAGCCCGCCCCGGCGACCCCAGGGGTCCAGGGGGCATCCCCCGGGGAAATGCAGTACGTTCCCCACATGTCCCAGCCTCTGAAGGCCACTCGTACGCCGCGTACGAACCGCTCGAACTCCTCCTCCGGCAGCGGCAGCGCCGGCAACCGCCGGGCCTCCGCGCAGCGCCTCACCATGCGCCGCAAACTGGCGGCCGCGGCCATGGAGTTGTTCGCCACCCAGGGCTACGAGGCGACGACGGTCGACGAGATCGCGGCGCGAGCGGGGGTCGCCCGCCGCACCTTCTTCCGCCACTTCCGCTCCAAGGAAGAGGCGATCTTCCCGGACCACGACGACACACTGGTGCGGGCCGCGGACGTACTGGACGCGGCGCCACCGCACGAGCACCCGCTGGACACGGTGTGCCGGGGGATCAAGGAGGTCATGCGGATGTACGCCGCCGCCCCCGCGGTCTCCGTGGAGCGCTACCGCCTGACCCGCGAGGTGCCCGCCCTGCGCGAGCGCGAAATCGCCTCGGTGGCCCGCTACGAGCGGCTGTTCACCAGCTATCTGCTGGGCCACTTCGACGAGGGCGCCCACCACGACGGCGACGACGACCCGCTGCTCGCGGAGGTCGCCGCCTCCGCCGTGGTCACCGCGCACAACCACGTCCTGCGGCGCTGGCTGCGCGCGGGCGGGGTGGGCGATGTGGAGGGACAGCTGGACCACGCCTTCGACATCGTCCGCCAGGCCTTCGGCACAGGCATCGGCGCCGCCCGCCCCGTCCCCACCCGCCCGGCGGCCACGGTGTCGGCCAAGGGCGAGGAGGACGTAATGGTGCTGGTCGCCCGCACGGACGCCCCGCTGGACGAGGTCATGCGCACGATCGAGCAGGCGCTGAAGCGGTAGCCCAGGCCCACGGCGGGTAATTTGGAACCCCTTCTACCCCGCCTGCGTGAAGCGGACCGCGAAGCCGCCGTTCTTCGGGATGGCGATCGACAGGCGGGAGGCGGACGTCACGTCGCGGGTCTCGGTGACGATCTGGCCGTCCGCGCCGTCCTTGTAGAGCTCGGCGCGCCAGTTACCCGCGCCCAGGAAGGTCAGGGGCTCGTCCAGGGTGCGGGCATCGCCTGAGGTGATCGCGCCCAGGTACCAGTCGTCGCCGGAGCGGCGGGCGAGGACCGCGCGGTCGCCGGGGGCGCCGTCGACGAGCTTGGTGTCGTCCCACACCGTGGGTACGGTCCGCAGGAACTTCCGGGCGAGCGGCCTGCCGTCGTACGACTCGACGCTGTCAGCGAAGTGCTGCACCCCCGACTCGTACACCACGGACAGCGCGAGTTCCGCCCCGTCGCTGGTGGGCCGTACCCCGGTGAAGGTGACGGGGGTGAAGTCCATGGAGCCGATGAGGTTACGGGTGAAGGGCAGCGTGGTGTAGTGCGCGGCCGGGAAGGGTTCGCGGCCGGGCTTGGGACGGGTGCCCTCGGCCCCCTTGACGGCTTCGGTGCTCATCAGCTGGGGCCAGGTGCGCTCCTGGCCGCGCGGGATGGTGGCGCCGTGGAAGTTCAGCATGAACTGGTACTTCGCACTGTCCTTGAAGACCGCGTCGTACCAGCGCATCCGGTCCTGCCCGTCGGACTCCAGGAAGTCGATCTTCAGCCCGACGACGCCCCAGGACTTCCACAGCGGCATCAGCCGGTCCCGCTCGCTCTGCGCGTCGATGGTCTGCCAGCGCGCCCACAGCCAGATGCCGACGCCCTTCTCCTTGGCGTAGGCGGTCAGCTCGGGCACCCAGTCGTTGCTCCAGCCGGAGTCGACGAGGACGTAGCTCCAGCCCTCCCGGGCGGCGAAGTCGACGAACTTCTTCTGCGCGGCGAGGCTGGTCGGGCTCTGCCCGTCGGACCACCAGGACCACGCGGCCTTGCCTGGCTTGATCCAGGAGGTGTCGGCGACCTTGGAGGGCGCGGCGAGGTCGGTGGGCAGGTCGCTCTCGGTGACGGTGGCGAGGTCGCCGATGACGAGGGTGCGCCAGGGTGTGGTGAGGCCGGGGGAGCTGACCTCGGCGGGGTCGGGGAGGGTCAGTTCGAAGCGGTCGGTGGTGGCGTCGAGGGTGAGGCGGGAGCCGCCGTAGGAGCTGTTGAGGTCGGCTTCCTCGACGAGCAGCCAGCTGTCGCCGATGTGGAACAGCGAGGGGTAGCCGTAGTCGCCGGCCTTGGCGTCGGCGACGGTGGTGTGGTCGTGGGCCGATTCGTAGTCCTGGCGGCCGTTGTCGTAGGGCAGCAGGAAGGAGTCGGCGGTCGGCGGGACAGCGAACTCGGTCGCCTCGCCGAGCACGGTGACGGTGTCCTTGCCGGGCAGTACGTAGCGGTAGGCCAGCCCGTCGGCGGCGACCCGGACGACGACCTTGAGGGTCTGCCCCTGTTTGCGGAAGGTGAAGGTGGACTCGGAGGCGTCGGAGGTGTGGTGGGTGCGGCGTCCGCTGACGGTCGTGTACGTCTCGTGGATCCGCCGGTCGCTGCGTCCTTCGTAGCGCAGCCCGGCGCTGAAGTCGGTGTCGGCGGTGCGGATGCCGAGCGCGGAGGGGCGCAGGACGGTGGTGCGGCCGTGCTGGGCCGACAGGGTCAGCCCGCCGTCGCTGGTCAGCGTGAGCTGCCCGCTGACCTGGCCTTGTCCGGTCAGCCGCCAGCTGTGACCGTCGGTCCGTGCGTCGGCTTTCGCGTCGGCCTGCGCCCGTAGCGGTACGAGGACGGCCACGGCGCAGGCGATGGCCGCCGCGGCTCTGGTGACCCTGGATCGTATGACGCGCAACGTTCCCTCCCGTTGGAGTCGGCTCTAGGAATGCGACAGGAGTACGGCTCGATACATCTGATCTATCCGGTGTCTTGACGCATCATTAGCCCGTTCCTACGCTCCCGTCTAGCCAAATCATCGGATCAATCTGTTTGCTGTGTTGGATGGAGCTGATCGAAAGATGGCAGTCAGCAGACGTGGATTCCTGGGCCGGGTGGCGGTCGGCGCGGCCGCCGGGACGACGGCGGGGGCCCTCGCCGAGCCGGCCGCCGCCGCCACGCCGACGGCGGCGCAGCAGGCCGTGACCCTGCGGGGGATGCGGACCGACAGAGAGTGGGAACGGTTCCTCTCCGGGCAGGACCTGCTCTGGAAACGGATGCCGCGCACCTGGTACGAGGGGCCGTTCCTCGGCAATGGACTGTTCGGCTCGATCGTCTACCAGGAGCCGGGCGAGAACGCCCTGCGCTTCACGGTCCACCACAGCGAGTCCCAGGACCACCGCCCCGCCGAGGGCGGCAGCGACTGGGGCGTGGCGCGGCTGCCGGTCGGCAATCTGCTGCTGCGCCCGGTCGGCGCGATCACCGGCGTCGATCTGCGCCTGGACCTGTGGAACGCCGAGGTGCGCGGCACCATCACCACCGGCCAGGGCACGCTGAAGCTGCGCGCCCTGGTGCACAACGACCGGACGATGCTGCTGGCCACCGTGGAGGCGAGCGAGGGCGAGGAGGGCTTCCGCTGGGAGTACCGCCCCTCCCCCGCGATCAGCCCGCGTATCGTCCGCGAGAACCCGCCGGCGGGCTTCGAGCCGAACCCGGCCCCGGTCAGCCGCACCGAGGACGGGATGGGCATCACCGTCCAGTCGCTGGTCCCGGGCGGGCAGACGGCGAGCGCGTACAAGGAGCGCGGTACGGGCCGGGAGCGCACGTACTACCTGGCGGTCGCACACTCCTTCCCCGGTACGGACGCGGAGGGCCGGGTCCGCACCACCGTCCGCAAGACGTCCGCGCTCCCGGTCTCCAGCCTGCTGCGCTCCCACCGCGACTGGTGGCACCGCTTCTACCGCAAGAGCTTCATCTCCGTCCCCGACGGCATGCTGCAGAGCTTCTACTGGATCCAGCTCTACAAGCTGGCCTGCGCGGCCCGTGAGCACGCCCCCGTCATGGCCACCACCGGCCCCTGGGTGGAGCCCACCCCCTGGCCCGGGGTGTGGTGGAACCTCAATGTGCAGCTGGAGTACTGGCCGGTCTACGGCTCCAACCACCTGGAGCTGGACGCGATCCCGCGCACCCTCACCGAGAACACCGACGTCCTGATCAAGGCGCTCAAGCCCGAGTACCAGGCCGATTCGGCCGGGCTGCGCCGCTCCACGGACGCGCAGTGCGAGGACAACGGCTCGATGCCGGTCCCGGGCGTCGGTGACCCGGAGGTCGGCAATCTGCCGTGGGCGCTGCACAACGTATGGCTGACCTACCGGCACTCCATGGACCGGGGCCTGCTGGAGGATGTGCTCTATCCGCTGCTGCGCCGCTCCACCAACTACTACCTGCACTTTCTCCAGGAGCAGCCGGACGGCAAGCTGCATCTGCCGAAGACCTTCTCCCCCGAGTACGGGTCGGCCCCGGACTGCAACTACGACCTGGCGCTGCTGCGCTGGAGCTGCAAAACCCTGCTGGAGACCGTCGAGCTGCTGGGCAAGGACGACGAGCTGGCGCCGAAGTGGCGCGAGGTGCTGGACAAGCTGGTGGACTACCCGGTGGACGAGAACGGCTTCATGATCGGCACCGGGGTGCCGTTCGCCAAGTCGCACCGCCACTACTCGCACATGCTCTCCGTCTACCCCCTCTACCTGGTCAACTGGGACCAGAAGGAGAGCCGCGACCTGATCGCGCGCTCGCTGGACCACTGGATCAGCTTCGAGGGCGCGCTGCGCGGCTACAGCTTCTCGGGCGCGGCCTCGATCTCCACCCAGATGGGCCGGGGCGATGACGCGCTGAAGTATCTGCGCGAGCTGGTGGCGCGGTTCATCCAGCCCAATACGCACTACTACGAGGCGGGCCCGGTCATCGAGACCCCGCTGTCGGGCGCGCAGTCCATCCACGACATGCTCTGCCAGAGCTGGGGCGACACCATCCGCTTCTTCCCGGGCGTGCCGGGCGAGTGGCGGGACGTCACCCTGCACGACTTCCGCACCCAGGGCGCGTTCCTGGTCAGCGGGGTGCGCAAGGGCGGTACGACGCGCTGGGTGCGGGTACGCAGCCTGGCCGGGGAGCCGTGCCGCGTCCGGCACTCGATCGGCGGGCGGATCACCGTGGCCGGGGTCGGCGGTCCCGCGCCGAAGTGGCGCGAGGTGGCCGACGGCGTGATCGAGCTGGACCTGGACCGGGACGAGGAGGCGGTGGTGTACCCGGCGGGGTCGCGGCCCGACTTCGAGATCGCGCCCGTGAAGGTCACCGAGCCCGCCGAGCGCTGGGGGCTGCCGGCGCTGCCGGAGACGGGCGCGGCCACCCCGGTGGATCTGGTCGGCCACTTCGACAACGACGCCATCACCACCGAGATGTACTACGGGGACGGCGACTTCGACGGCACCGGCCGGACGTATCCGATGGCCCAGCTGCCCCAGACCGGGCAGACGGAGGACGACGGGATCACCTTCTCGTTCACCAACGGCAGCGAGGGCTCCAACAACAACGTCATCGCGGCCGGCCAGAAGATCTCCGTCCCGGCGGGCGCCTACGCCAGGCTGCATGTGCTGGGCTCGGGCGATACGGCGGATGTGACGGTGCCCGCCGAGCTCGGTTACGCGGACGGCTCGACCGCGAAGGTGAACGTCGCACTCACGGCCTGGCTGTCGGGCCCGAAGTACGGCGAGACGGAGGCGGTGCGCACCAGCCAGATCCACACCCGTACCGGCCCGCTGGGCACCAAGGCGGCGATCTTCCACCAGAAGGTGGAGCTGGACCCGGCGAAGGAGCTGTCCACCGTGACCCTGGGCGCCCCGTCGGGGACCGCGAGGGGGCATATTTTCGCGCTCACGCTGGAGAAGAGCGGCTGACCCCACGCAATCACGCACCGAACGCGACGGCCGTCCCATCCGGGGCGGCCGTCGCCGCTCATGTGTGCCCTCAAGATGACAACTGAGAGAATTTGTTGGCACGCAGTGTCTTGCGACCTGGCACAGGGTGCCATACGGTGATGTTGTCCGAGCGGACGACGCGCAGCACGAACAACGGCGCGCCGACTGTCCCCGCAAGCCGCTTTGCGCGCCCGGACCGCCTGCGTCACCAGGCACCCTCCGCGCTACCCGCGCGCTGCTCAGCACCACCTCCGCCGAACCGACGGCACCAGCAGCACAGCACCCGTCAAAGAGCCCAGCGTTCCCTCAAGCGTCCCCCGACGCTTCGCCGGAGGCACCGATGAACGAAATCCTGGACGCGATCCTGGCGTCGACAGCGCCCGACCACGGCTCCCCCGCCCTGGGGCCCGCGGACTTCGCCGCCCTCCCCGTCCCCGAGTCGTACCGCGCGGTGACCGTGCACAAGGACGAGGCCGAGATGTTCACCGGCCAGACCACCAAGGAGAAGGACCCCCGTAAGTCCCTGCACGTGGACGAGGTGCCGGTGCCCGAACTCGGCCCCGGCGAGGCCCTGGTGGCCGTCATGGCCTCCTCGGTCAACTACAACTCCGTGTGGACCTCGATCTTCGAGCCGCTGCCCACCTTCGGGTTCCTGGAGCGGTACGGCAGGCTCTCCCCGCTCGCCAAGCGGCATGATCTGCCGTACCACATCATCGGCTCCGACCTCGCGGGCGTCGTGCTGCGCACCGGGCCGGGCGTCAACATCTGGCAGCCCGGCGACGAGGTCGTCGCACACTGTCTGTCCGTCGAGCTGGAGTCCGCGGACGGCCACAACGACACCATGCTCGACCCCGAGCAGCGCATCTGGGGCTTCGAGACCAACTTCGGCGGCCTCGCCGAGCTCGCGCTGGTCAAGTCCAACCAGCTCATGCCCAAGCCCACCCATCTGAGCTGGGAGGAGGCCGCCGCCCCGGGTCTGGTCAACTCGACCGCCTACCGGCAGCTGGTCTCCCGTAACGGCGCCGGGATGAAGCAGGGCGACAACGTGCTGATCTGGGGCGCCAGCGGCGGCCTCGGCAGCTACGCCACCCAGTTCGCCCTCGCCGGCGGCGCCACCCCGATCTGCGTGGTCTCCTCGCCCCGCAAGGCCGAGATCTGCCGGGCCATGGGCGCCGAGGCGATCATCGACCGCAGCGCCGAGGACTACAAGTTCTGGAAGGACGAGCACACCCAGGACCCGAAGGAGTGGAAGCGCCTCGGCAAGCGCATCCGCGAGCTGACCGGCGGCGAGGACGTGGACATCGTCTTCGAGCACCCGGGCCGGGAGACCTTCGGCGCGAGCGTGTACGTCACCCGCAAGGGCGGCACCATCGTGACCTGCGCGTCCACGTCCGGCTACACCCACGAGTACGACAACCGCTATCTGTGGATGTCGCTCAAGCGCATCGTCGGCTCCCACTTCGCCAACTACCGCGAGGCGTGGGAGGCCAACCGGCTGATCGCCAAGGGCAAGATCCATCCCACCCTCTCCAAGGTCTACTCCCTGGAGGAGACCGGCCAGGCCGCCCACGACGTCCACCGCAACGTCCACCAGGGCAAGGTCGGCGTGCTGTGCCTCGCCCCCCGGGAGGGCCTGGGCGTGCGCGACCCGGAGCTGCGCGAACGCCACATCGACGCCATCAACATCTTCCGGGACGCCGCATGACGGCCCGCGAAGAGCGGAGGGAACAACGGAGGAAGAAGGACCGGCCCTGGCTGATGCGGACCTACGCCGGGCACTCCTCCGCCGAGGCGTCCAACGACCTGTACCGGCGCAACCTCGCCAAGGGCCAGACCGGCCTGTCCGTCGCCTTCGACCTGCCCACCCAGACCGGCTACGACCCGGACCACATCCTGGCCCGCGGCGAGGTGGGCCGGGTCGGCGTCCCGGTCTGCCACCTCGGGGACATGCGCCGGCTGTTCCAGGACATCCCCCTGGAGCGGATGAACACGTCCATGACCATCAACGCCACCGCCATGTGGCTGCTGGCGCTGTACCAGGTGGTCGCGGAGGAGCAGGGCGCCGACGTGGCCGCGCTGCAGGGCACCACGCAGAACGACATCGTCAAGGAGTACCTGTCGCGCGGGACGCATGTCTTCCCGCCCGGGCCGAGCCTGCGGCTGACCACCGACATGATCGCGTACACGGTCGGCGCCATCCCCAAGTGGAACCCGATCAACATCTGCAGCTACCACTTGCAGGAGGCCGGGGCCACCCCGGTGCAGGAGATCGCCTACGCGATGTCCACCGCGATCGCCGTGCTGGACGCCGTACGGGCCTCCGGGCACGTGCCCCAGGAGCGCTTCGGCGATGTGGTGGCCCGTATCTCCTTCTTTGTGAACGCGGGCGTCCGGTTCATCGAGGAGATGTGCAAGATGCGCGCCTTCGGCCGGATCTGGGACCGGATCACCCTGGAGCGCTACGGCGTCCAGGACCCCAAGCACCGCCGCTTCCGCTACGGCGTCCAGGTCAACTCCCTCGGGCTGACCGAGGCCCAGCCGGAGAACAACATCCAGCGCATCGTGCTGGAGATGCTGGCGGTCACCCTCTCCAAGGACGCCCGCGCCCGCGCCGTACAGCTCCCGGCCTGGAACGAGGCGCTGGGGCTGCCGCGCCCCTGGGACCAGCAGTGGTCGCTGCGCATCCAGCAGGTCCTCGCCCATGAGAGCGATCTGCTGGAGTACGACGACATCTTCGCCGGCTCGCACGTCATCGAGGCCGAGGTGGACGCGCTCGCCGAGGCCGCGCTGGCCGAGATCGACCGGATCCAGGAGATGGGCGGGGCCATGGCCGCCGTCGAGTCCGGCTATCTCAAGGCGCGGCTGGTCGCCTCGCACGCCGAGCGCAGGGCGCGCATCGAAGCGGGCGAGGAGAAGATCGTCGGCGTCAACTGCTACGAGTCCACCGAGCCCAATCCGCTCACCGCCGACCTGGACACCGCGATCATGACGGTGGACCCTTCGAGCGAGGCGCGGGTGGTCCATGCGCTGGTCGCCTGGCGTGACCGGCGCGAGGAGGGCCGGGCCCAGGACGCCCTGGCCGCGCTCAAGAAGGCCGCGGCGGGCAGCGACAACCTGATGGGCCCGACCCTGGAGTGCGCCCGCGCGGGCGTCACCACGGGCGAGTGGTCCTGGGCGCTGCGGGAGGTGTTCGGCGAGTTCCGCGCCCCGACCGGGGTCGGCGGGGCGCCCGTGGCGGTCGCCGCCGAGGAGGGCACCCCGCTCGCCGCCGTCCGCGCCAAGGCCGCCGCGACCGCCGCCGACCTCGGCGTCGGCAAGCTGCGGCTGCTGGTCGGCAAGCCGGGCCTGGACGGGCACAGCAACGGCGCCGAGCAGATCGCCGTACGGGCCCGGGACGCCGGTTTCGAGGTGATCTACCAGGGGATCCGGCTCACCCCCGAGCAGATCGTCTCGGCGGCCGTCGCCGAGGACGTGCACTGCGTCGGTCTTTCCATACTCTCCGGCTCGCACGCCGAGCTGGTGCCGGACGTACTGGCCCGGCTGCGCGAGGCCGGGGCCCCCGACATCCCGGTGATCGTCGGCGGGATCATCCCGGCCGCGGACGCCGTGGCGCTGCGCGAGGCCGGAGTGGCTGCCGTGTTCACCCCGAAGGACTTCGGTATCACAGAGATCATCGGCCGTATCGTCGACGAGATCCGCACCGCGAACCACCTCGACCCCCTGGAGGTCCCCGCATGACCGCCCTCCCGTCGCCCGCCACCACCCTTCCAGCGAGCGGCTCCGCCGCGTCCCTTCCTTCTGTCAACCGTCTCCGCCCGCGCCGCTCCTGCCTCGCCGTGCCCGGCAGCAACCCGCGCTTCCTGGAGAAGGCGCAGGGCCTGGCCGCCGACCAGGTCTTCCTGGACCTGGAGGACGCATGCGCACCGCTGGCCAAGCCCGGGGCGCGGCACACCATCGTCAAGTACCTCAACGAGGGCGACTGGACGGGCAAGACCCGGGTGGTGCGCGTCAACGACTGGACGACCGAGTGGACGTACCGCGACGTGGTGACGGTGGTGGAGGGCGCGGGCCCCAACCTCGACTGCATCATGCTGCCGAAGGTGCAGAACGCCGAGCAGATCGTCGCGCTCGACCTGCTGCTGACGCAGATCGAGAAGACGATGGGGTTCGAGGTCGGCCGGATCGGCATCGAGGCGCAGATCGAGAACGCCCAGGGCCTGAACAACGTCAACGCGATCGCGCAGGCCTCCCCGCGCATCGAGACGATCATCTTCGGCCCGGCCGACTTCATGGCCTCGATCAATATGAAGTCGCTGGTCGTGGGCGAGCAGCCGCCCGGCTATCCGGCCGACGCCTACCACTACATCCTCATGAAGATCCTGATGGCCGCCCGCGCCAACGACCTCCAGGCGATCGACGGACCGTATCTCCAGATCAAGAACGTGGACGGCTTCCGCGAGGTCGCGGGCCGCGCCGCCGCGCTCGGCTTCGACGGCAAATGGGTGCTGCACCCGGGCCAGGTCGAGGCCGCCAACGAGGTCTTCTCGCCCTCGCAGGAGGACTACGACCACGCCGAGCTGATCCTGGACGCGTACGAGTACTACACGTCCGAGGCGGGCGGCAAGAAGGGCTCGGCGATGCTCGGCGACGAGATGATCGACGAGGCCAGCCGCAAGATGGCGCTGGTGATCGCCGGCAAGGGCCGGGCCGCCGGTATGGCCCGTACGTCCCGCTTCGAGACCCCGGAGGCGTGAGCGCCATGCAGTTCGGCCGGACCTATGAGGAGTTCTCGGTGGGCGATGTCTACCGGCACTGGCCGGGGAAGACCGTCACCGAGTACGACGACCACCTCTTCTGTCTGCTCACCATGAACCACCACCCGCTCCACCTGGACGCCAACTACGCCGAGAAGACGACCGACTTCGGCAAGAACGTGGTGGTCGGGAACTACATCTACTCGCTGCTGCTCGGCATGTCCGTCCCCGACGTCTCCGGCAAGGCCATCGCCAACCTGGAGGTCGAGTCGCTGCGCCATGTCGCGCCCACCTTCCACGGCGACACGATCTACGGCGAGACGACGGTGCTCGGCAAGACCCCGTCGAAGTCCAAGCCCGACCGGGGCGTGGTCCATGTGGAGACCAAGGGCTACAAGCAGGACGGCACGCTCGTCTGCGTCTTCCGGCGCAAGGTGATGGTGCCGACGGCGACATACATCAAGGAGCGGGGCGGCGAGCAGCCCGGCCGGCCCCAGCTGGGAGAGGACTGAGATGAGCCGCCTCGCGCAGACCGACGGCCTGACGGACGTCCAGCAGGAGATCCTGGCGACCGTCAGGGACTTCGTCGACAAAGAGATCCTGCCGGTCGCCACCGAGCTGGAGCACCGCGACGAGTACCCGGCCCAGATCGTCGAGGGCCTGAAGGAGCTCGGCGTCTTCGGGCTGATGATCCCCGAGGAGTACGGGGGGCTCGGCGAGTCGCTGCTGACCTACGCGCTGTGCGTGGAGGAGATCGCCCGCGGCTGGATGAGCGTGTCCGGCATCATCAACACCCACTTCATCGTCGCGTACATGCTTAAGCAGCACGGCACCCAGGAGCAGAAGGAGTACTTCCTGCCCAAGATGGCGCTGGGCGAGATCCGCGGCGCCTTCTCGATGTCGGAGCCGGGCCTGGGCTCGGATGTGTCCGCGATCACCACCAAGGGCGTCCGGGACGGCGACGACTATCTGCTCACCGGCCAGAAGATGTGGCTGACCAACGGCGGCACCTCCACGGTGGTGGCGGTGCTGTGCCGTACGGATGAGACGACGGCCGAGGGAGCCGAGGGACTGGCGCCGCACAAGTCCATGACCACCTTCCTGGTGGAGAAGGAGCCGGGCTTCGGCGAGGTCCGCCCCGGGCTGACCATCCCCGGCAAGATCGAGAAGATGGGCTACAAGGGCGTCGACACCACCGAGCTCATCCTGGACGGACTGCGCATTCCGGCGGATCGCGTCCTCGGCGGCACGACCGGCCGCGGTTTTTACCAAATGATGGACGGAGTGGAGGTCGGGCGGGTCAATGTGGCCGCCCGTGGCTGCGGTGTGGCGCGCCGCGCCTTCGAGCTCGGCGTTGCATATGCACAGCAGCGGCACACCTTCGGCAAACCCATCGCGCAACATCAGGCCATCCAGTTCAAACTGGCCGAAATGGCCACAAAGGTCGAGGCGGCCCATGCGATGATGGTCAACGCGGCCCGTAAGAAGGACGCGGGCAGGCGCAATGACCTGGAGGCGGGGATGGCCAAGTACCTGGCCTCCGAGTACTGCAAGGAGGTCGTGGAGGACGCCTTCCGCATCCATGGCGGCTACGGCTTCTCCAAGGAGTACGAGATCGAGCGCCTGTACCGCGAAGCCCCGATGCTTCTCATCGGCGAAGGGACCGCCGAGATCCAGAAAATGATTATCGGACGACGACTGCTGGAGGAGTACCGTATCAACGGCTGAATTTACCTTTTTGGCATGGTATTGCGGTGGTGACCGCGAGAAGAAGATCACACCATGCCGGGGAGACTTCAGCCACCGACAGGCCCCGGCGCTTGCCCAGTTACCGCTCGCAACCGATACGATCCCGGAAAGCCGCCGTCCCCAAGTGTTATGTTGCGGCACCCTCCGCTACGAAGGTCATCCATGCCCCACAGCCAATCCTCTGCACCTCGCGGCCGCGTCCGCCTCGCGCGCGGAGCGTCGCCGTGGCTCCTCCCGACCGTCGCCACGGCGGCGGTCAGCCTCACTCGCGCCCGCCGCTCCGGACGCTGGGCGGCGGTCGCCGTGCCCGCCACCGCTCTCGCGGCGGGCATGCTGTGGTTCTTCCGCGACCCTGAGCGAGAGATCGCTGAGGGCCGGGTCATCTCTCCGGCCGACGGCGTGGTGCAGAGCATCATGCCGTGGAAGGACGGGCGCACCCGCGTCGCCATCTTCATGAGCCCGCTGAACGTCCATGTCAACCGCGCCCCGCTGGCCGGCACCGTGACGTCCGTCGAGCACATCCCCGGCGGCTTCGTGCCCGCGTTCAACAAGGAGAGCGAGAACAACGAGCGGGTTGTCTGGCACTTCGACACCGAGCTCGGCGACATCGAGATGGTGCAGATCGCCGGTGCCGTCGCCCGGCGCATCGTGCCGTATGTGCCCCAGGGCACCAAGGTGGAGCAGGGCGAGCGGATCGGCCTGATCCGCTTCGGTTCGCGCGTCGACATCTACCTCCCCAAGGGCATCGACGTCGCGGTCGAGGTCGGCCAGACCACCACAGCGGGGGTGACTCGCCTTGACCGTCACTGATCCCGAAACACAGGCCGCCGCCTGGGCCCCCGGGGCCGAGGTGGACGAGGACATCGACGAGACGGACGACATGCCGCTGTCGACGCGCCTGTCGATAGCGGACACGCTCACCCTCGGAAACGCGACCTGTGGCTTCCTGGCGGTGTACTTCACCACCACCGGCGTCCTCATCCCGCACCTGACGGGCAGCGAGGACGGCGGCATGACCCGGCACAGCGCCGCCTCCGCGGTCATGCTGATGCTGCTCGCCTCCGTCTTCGACCTGTTCGACGGGCTCGTCGCGCGCAAGCTGCGCAGCTCGGCGATGGGCGCGGAGCTGGACAACCTCTCCGACCTGATCAGCTTCGGGCTCGCCCCCGCGTACTTCGTGGTGGTGTGGGGCATGGTCGCCGCCCCCGACGCGTACCAGCGGGTGACGGCGGTCGCCGCGATCGTGGTGCTGCTGGCGGTGGTGCTGCGGCTTGCGAGATTCTCCTGCGTGACCATGCCCGACGGCGTCTTCCAGGGCATGCCGAGCCCCTTCGGCGCGCTCACCGTGGTGTCGGTCGTGCTCCTGGGCCTGCCGTTCGTCCCCACACTGCTGGCCATCGTCGGCGTCGCCTGGCTGATGGTGAGCCGCGTGGAGTACCCCAAGCCCCGCGGCCGGCTCGCGGTCGCCATGCTGAGCTGGATCGTCACCAGCATGGCCCTCCTGGCGGCCTGGGCCTTCGAGGCCCCCGGCGGCGAGCTGCTGCTCCAGACCGCCTGCGCCCTGCAGCTGGTCCTCGGCGCGGTGATCCCCCTCTTCCCCTGGGCCGGCGGGGTCACCGCCTTCCGCCACACCGGCGGGGGGGCGTGGGCGGCGCAGCGGCGGTAGCGCGGCTACCCGCCATACGGAATGGGGGTGGCCCCGCGCGAATCGCTGGGGCCCACCCCGTTTCGGTGTTCTCGCGGCCCCTCGGGATCGTACGTATAGAGCTCCGGCCACTGGTGCTCCGGCCACGGAACCGGCTCAGGCGAGGAAGTCCGCCGCGAGCTGTTCCGCCGCGCGTTCCAGGAGGGGGCCGGCCTCGGCGATGCAGCGGGCGGGGTCCGGTTCCAGGGCGGTCAGGGGGTAGGCACGGCTGATGCCCGCGTCGGCCAGGGCCTCCGGGGGCAGTGCGAGACGGCCGCAGACCGCGACCACCTCGACGCCGCGCGCCCGCGCCGCGGCCGCCACGCCCGCCGGGGCCTTGCCGTGCAGGGTCTGCTCGTCCAGGGAACCCTCGCCGGTGATCACCAGGTCGGCGCGGGCCAGCGCGGGCGCGAAGCCGAGGACGTCGAGCATCACCTCGATCCCGGGGCGGAAGGCCGCGCCGAGGCCGACGAGCGCGCCGTAGCCGATGCCGCCCGCCGCGCCCGCGCCGGGCGCCTGCGCGCACTCCGCGGCCCGCGACCCCACCGCCCGCCCCAGCACCTCCGCGTAGTGGGCGAGCGCGGCGTCCAGGGCCGCGACATCGGCCTCGGTCGCGCCCTTCTGCGGGCCGTACACCGCCGCCGCGCCCTTCGGCCCGGTCAGCGGATTGTCCACATCGCTGGCCAGAACGATCTCGGTGTCCGCAAGGCGCGGGTCCAGCCCGCTCAGATCCCCCGTGGCCAGCCCCCGCAGCGGACCACCCCCGTGTTCGACCGGCTCGCCCGCGTCGTCCAGCAGCCGGGCGCCCAGCGCGGCCAGCATGCCCGCGCCGCCGTCGGTGGTCGCGCTGCCGCCGACCCCGAAGACGATGGTGCGGGCGCCCGCGTCCAGCGCCGCGCGCAGCAGCTCACCACTGCCGTACGTGGTCGCGGTCAGCGGCGCGAAGACCCCCTTGGGCAGATGGCGCAGCCCGGACGCCTCGGCCATCTCCACCACCGCCACCTCGCCGCGCAGCGCGTACGCCGCGGTCACCGGCTCGCCCAGCGGCCCCGTCACCCGTGCCGTACGCCGCTCGAACCCGGCGGCGACCGCCGCGTCCACCGTCCCGTCGCCGCCGTCGGCGACGGGCAGCGCCTCGACGCTCACCGCCCCGGCCCCGCCCGGCGCCCCGCGCCGCAGCCCGGCCGTCACATGCTCGGCGACCTCCACGGCCGTCAGCGAGCCCTTGAACTTGTCCGCGGCGATCAACACCCGCCTCGGCGCCCCCGGCCGTATCCCGTCCCGGCCCCGCGCCCCTGCCTTCGCAGCATCCGTCACCGTCGTAACCTCTCGCTCTCCGCCCCCGGCCGACGACCCGCCACCCCTCAGCCGGACCCTATATCGGGCGGTCCGGCCTGCGTATGCGCACCGGCTCGGGTAAACCTGACCACATGGCCCTAGGCGGGAGCACACTCGCGGATCGGATCCTCGGCGGCTGGCTCGGCCGCATCGCCGGGAACATGCTCGGCAAGCCCGTGGAGCGCGGTGACCACTGGACCCGGGAGCGGATCGACCGCTATCTGCGCCGCGCGGACGCCCTGCCCCTGACCGACTACTTCCCCGCGCTGGAGCCGCCGCCGGACCCCGTGGAGTTCGAGCTGCGCCCGGAGTGGCAGGAGTGCACCCGGGGCCGGATCCACGGCAGCTGCCGGGACGACGACATCGACTACACCCTGCTGGGGCTGCAGCTCCTGGAGACCCACGGCTTCGACTTCACCACCGAGCAGGTCGGCGACCTGTGGCTGCTGCGCCTGCCGTATCTCCAGACCTTCACCGCCGAGCGGGTCGCCTACCGCAACCTCACCGCCGGGGTGAAGCCACCGCTCACCGCCACCCTCGACAACCCCTACCAGGAGTGGATCGGCGCCCTCATCCGCGCCGACATCCACGGCTGGGTCAACCCCGGCGACCCGCGCACCGCCGCCGCGATGGCCCGGCGCGACGCCGTACTGTCGCACACCGGCAACGGCGTGTACGGGGCGATGTGGGCGGCCGCCCTGATCGCCGCCGCGTTCACGGCCGACGGCCCGCGCGACGCGATCGAAGCGGCGCTGGACCGCATCCCGCCCCGCTGCCGCCTGGCCCGTACGGTCCGCAAGGCCGCCGCCCTGTACCAGGCGGGGGTGAGCCGGCCGGACGCGCTGGACCAGCTGGAGCGGGAGACCAGCGGGCTGCACTGGATCCACACCGTGCCCAACGCGGCCGTCATCACGGCCGGGCTGCTCTACGGCGAGGGCGACTTCACCTCGACCATTGCCCTCACCGTGCGCGGCGGCCTGGACACCGACTCCAACGGCGCGACGGCCGGGTCGGTCGCGGGCGTCCTGTACGGCGCGGCGGCGATCCCCCCGCAGTGGACCGAACCGCTGCGGGACCGGGTGCGCAGCGCGGTGTTCGGCTTCGACGGGGCCCGGATCAGCGACCTGGCGGCGCGCACGCACCGGCTGGCGATGGCACGGGCGGGAGCGGGGGCGGCTGTGGGCTGAGCATGTGCCCAGAGGGCCGAGCCGTTACGCGCGGGTCCGGTCCACCGCGTCCCACGCGTCGCCCAGCCAGCTGTCGTAGCTGTCGAGCAGCGCGAGGAGCGACGCGGTCACGCGCTCGTCCCATCCGTCCGCCACCGCGTCGAGCACGAAGCTGTCCCCCACCCCGCTGTGGTAGTCGAGGACAACCCGGTCCCCCGCGCGCCACTTCGTACGGCGCGGCATGCGCGCGACGTCGCCGCTGGCCGCGATCAGGCTGCCGACCATGATGGCCAGCTGGATCGGGGAGATCAGCCACCACACGCCCCACCAGAAGGCCCGCCCCTTGAGCCCGGTGACGGGCTGCGCCCCGGCCGGCTGGACGGTCCAGCGGGTGCGGATCCGGCCGCCCGTCATGGCCGGTTCGCGGACGACGAGAGCCAGTGGCTCGCCGGCCGCGCCCAGCACCTCGTAGGTGGCGGGGGCGCCCTTGGCCGCCGACTTGGTCACGACCTGGGCGAACACCTGCGTGCGGTGCGGGTCGGCCCAGAGAGCGAAGGCGCGGACGCCCTGCTTGCGGGCAGCGCGGTACTCGTCGTGGCCGCCGCCGGGCGGAAGCCGCCGCTCGGGGTAGGCCACGGTCCGTATCACCTCGCCGCCCTCGGGGTCGGGGCCGTCGGAGGTGCGTATCTCCAGGGTGACGCGCCCGTCCTGAGGCGGCGGATCCCCCTTTCGCCGCACGCTCGTATCGCTCAGCCACACAGACCGCGTCATCTGGAACTCTCCGCCTCCGCCGCGCCGATCATGTTCGATGGCGGACTTTACCGCTCCGTATAAACGGTCCGGATAAACGCGCTCGCTGCCGTCCCTACTCGGTGCGTACGCTCGCCCCATGAGCACCGAAGCGACGCGCCGACCGCTCGTGGCGATCCTGAGCGGGGCCGGTATCTCCACGGACTCCGGGATCCCCGACTACCGCGGCCCGCAAGGGCTGTGGCGGCGCGATCCGGAGGCCGAGAAGCTGGTGACGTACGAGTACTACATGTCCGACCCGGACATCCGCCGCCGCTCCTGGCAGATGCGGCGGGACAGCCAGGCGCTGCGCGCCGAGCCGAACCAGGCGCATGAGGCCGTGGCGCGGCTGGAGCGGTCAGGCACGCCGGTCCGGGTGATCACGCAGAACGTGGACGGACTGCACCAGCTCGCCGGGCTCCCCGCGCGCAAGGTCCTGGAGCTGCACGGCACGGCGCGGGCCGTGCAGTGCACGCGTTGCAAGGTGCGCTCCGAGATGGCGGAGGCCCTGGAGCGGGTGGCGGGCGGTGAGCCCGACCCGGCCTGTCTGGCGTGCGGCGGGATCCTGAAGTCGGCCACGGTGATGTTCGGGGAAAGCCTCGATCCGGAGGTGCTGACGGGCGCGGTCGCGGTGGCGAAGGCGTGCGAGATCTTCATCGCGGTCGGCACCAGCCTCCAGGTCCAGCCCGCGGCCTCGCTCACCGGGATGGCCTCGGAGTCGGGGGCCCGGCTGATCATCGTCAACGCCGAGCCCACGTCGTACGACGAGCTCGCGGATCAGTTGATCCGCGAGCCCATCGGCACGGCCCTGCCGGCGCTGCTGGAGCGCATCGCGGCGGAAGGGTGAGAGCCGGGGACAACCGGGCGCCCGTCAGCGGCGGGTGATCAGCGGGTCCCAGTCCTGGGGGGTGTCGCTGTAGCGGTAGCCGGTGAGCGGGATCTTGATGCGCCCGGTGGTGTCGGTCAGCACCAGCCGCTCACCCATATCGCGTGTGCAGCGCCGATCCGGCGGGCAGTCCCAGCGAACCAGGCGGTCGTTGTCGGCCCAGGCGACCGTCATCCCGCCCGGCGCACCGACCGTCCGGTGCGTCCGCGTCTCCTTCACGGTCGCCGTCCAGCCGTCGCCCACCGTGTAGTAGCGCCCGTCCGGCGATAGGCCGGCAAACGGCCCGACCACGCCCTCCTCGTACGCGGGGGCCTTCTTGCTCAACCGCCCTTCCAGGTCGTACCAGGTCTCCATGGCGCCGCCCGGGGGCAACGGGACCAGCAACAGCTTGCCGTCCCGGCTCCACCGCACGTCCAGACGGCCGACGCCGATGAACGTGTCATCCGTGTCGACGCCCTTCGGACGGTACTCCTTCCGGCCCGAGTCGACGTCGACCAGGTAATAGCCGGTCCTCGCATGGGACGTGAACCGGTTGCGGGCATCGGTCTCGACATCCGGATAGCCGCTGTACGTGGTCACCGCCAGCCGCTTTCCGTCCGGCGACCACTGCACCCCGCCCGCCTTGCGCTCCAGCGGGATCCACTTCGTCACCTTCCCGGTGTCCAGATCGAGGATCCCGACCCGGGACGCGGGCAGTGTCTTCTCCAGGACGGCCGCTCGGCGCATCCCGGGGGCGACATCCAGCCAGCCCCAACGCGTCTTCTCGTACTGCTGCGTCCCGGGGTCGTACAGATACCAGGTGTACGTCGTCCGCTCGACCCCGTCCTGCTTCCGGGTCTTCCGGTCCGCCTGATACGCCGACACCGCGACGCCCCCGGCGGCGATCAGATGGCGCGGCGGGGACTCGCGCGGGTACGCGGACACGTCGTTGGGCATCCGTTGCGCCGGCCCCGATTGGGCGGGCTGATCGTGCTCCGCCAGCACCGGCACCGCCACGCCGCCCGCCAGCAGCGCGAAGGCGGCGGCCGTCACCGTCACCGCGGTGGCCCGGCGCCTGCGGCGGCGCAGCAGGGCCCGGCCGGCCAGGTCGGGCCGGGCCGGGGTCGGTGTCTCCTCGGCCCATTCGCGCAGCGTGTCCCGCAACAGCTGGTCAGCGTTCACTTCCACACCTCCGCAGGTGAGTTGCCGAAATCGGGGCCACAGGAGACGGCGCCGGGGGCCAACTCCGGTACGAGCTTGCGCAGTTTGGCCAGCGCCCGGTGTGTCGTACTGCGGACGGTGCCCACCGAGCAGCCGAGCAGTTGGGCCACCTCCCCCTCGGGGCAGTCCTCGAAGTAACGCAGCACCAACATGGAGCGCTGACGCGCCGTCAGCCGGGCGAGCGCCCGGCGCAGCTGGATTCTCAGCTCGGCCGCGCCGGTGACGTCCTCGCGCCCGGCGGCGTCGGGGAGTTCGGCCACCGTGGTCTCACGGCGCGTACGCAGCAGCCGCCACAGGCTCACCTGCTGCCGGTAGAGCACCTGCCGCAGATACGCCTCGGGGTTCTCCAGCCTGCCCCAGCGCCCCGCTGCCTTCGCCAGCGCCGTCTGCAGCAGGTCCTCGGCGGCGTGGGTGTCGCCGCCGGTCAGGAGGGTCGCCGTGCGCATCAGCGCGGGCGAGCGCGCCGCGACGAATTCGCGGAAGCGGCGCTCTTCCTCGTCATTCATGGTTCCCCGTGATCGGTCGTCTTCGTCTCGCGGTCGTCTCTCACCTCCTTGGACGTGTGCGGGGGCGCTCCGCTATGCCGGGCCGGTCAAAAAAGTTGGAGGCCCGGCTGCCGCCCCCGCGCCTCGAAGTCCAGCAGCTGCCGCTTGCGGTCGAGCCCGCCGCCGTAGCCGGTGAGGCTGCCGGTGGAGCCGACCACGCGGTGGCAGGGGACGATGATGCCCACCGGGTTCTTGCCGTTGGCCAGGCCCACGGCGCGGGATGCGGTCGGCCGGCCGAGGCGGTCGGCGAGCTGTCCGTACGAGACGGTCTCGCCGTACGGGATGCGCTGCAACTCGGACCAGACACGGCGCTGGAACGGGGTGCCGGACAGCCGCAGCGGCAGGTCGAACTCGGTCAGCTCGCCCGCGAAGTAGCGGCTCAGCTGACGGATGGTCTCGGCGAACGGGGACTCGTCGGGGTCGCCGGGGGCGCCGAAGGTCTCCTCGGCCGGACGGTGGCGCTGGTCGGTCATATAGAGCCCGGCCAGGGCGGTTTCGTCGGCGACGAGGGTCAGTAGCCCGTACGGGCTGTCAATGGTGGTGTGGGTGCGGGACATGCTGGGTTTCTCTCGATTCCGGGTTTCCTACGATGCGGGCAGGTAGTTGATCGGGTGATCGCCGGTGGCCCACAGGTACTGGACGGCGTACGCGCGCCAGGGCCGCCAGCGGGTCGCGTACCGGGTCAGCGCCCCCGGGGTGGCGGGCAGCCCCAGTTCGGCGGCGGCGTGCCGCACCCCGAGGTCGGTCGGGAGAAACGCGTCCGGGTCGCCCAGCGCGCGCATCGCGATGACCTCGACGGTCCACGGCCCGATCCCGGGCAGCTCGGCCAGGCGCGCCCGCGCCTCGTCCCAGTCGCTGCCGATGCCGAGTGCGAGGCGGTCCGAGGCGAGCGCGTCGATCAGGCCGAGGAGCGTGGCGCGGCGGGTGCGCGGCATGGCCAGCGCCTCGGGGTCGAGGCCCGCCAGGGCCCGCGCGGTCGGGAAGAGATGGGTCAGCCCGCCCGACGGGTCCTCGATCCGCTCACCGTGTGCGGTCACCAGCCGGGCCGCGTGCGTACGGGCCGCCGCCGTGGACACCTGCTGCCCGAGCACCGCGCGGACCGCGAACTCGTCGGCGTCCACCGCACGCGGCACCCGCCGCCCCGGCGCCTTGTCGACCAGCGGCGCGAGGTCGGGGTCGGTGCGCAGCAGCTCGTCGACCGCGACGGGGTCGGCGTCCAGGTCCAGCAGCCGCCGGCATCTGCTGATCGCCCCGGCCAGGTCGCGCATATCGGTGAGGGACAGCTGACAGCCGATGTGGTCCGGCTCCGGGCGCAGCGTCACGACCCCGTGTCCGTACGGCAGCCGCAGCGTGCGGCGGTACGCGCCGTCGCGCCACTCCTCCACCCCGGGCACGGCGGTGGCGGCCAGGTGGCCGAAGAGGTTGTCCGGGCACAGCGGCGCCCGGAACGGCAGCCGCAGAGTCAGCGCGCCCGGCGCGGCGGACCGCCCGCCGCGCTTGGCCCGCTGCCGCAGCTCGGTGGGCGACAGCGCGAACACCTCACGGACGGTGTCGTTGAACGCCCGGATGCTGGCGAAGCCGGCCGCGAAGGCGATCTCCGCCATCGGCAGCCCGGTGGTCTCGATGAGCAGCCGCGCGGTCTGCGCGCGCTGCGCCCGGGCCAGGGCGAGCGGACCCGCGCCGAGCTCGGCGCGCAGCTGCCGCTCGATCTGGCGCGTGCTGTACCCGAGGCGGGCGGCGAGGCCGGGCACCCCGTCGCGGTCGACCACCCCGTCGGCGATCAGCCGCATCGCGCGGGCGACCAGGTCGGCGCGCTCGTTCCACTGCGGCGAGCCGGGGCTGGCGTCGGGGCGACAGCGCTTGCAGGCCCGGAACCCGGCCTGCTGGGCGGCCGCCGCACTCGGGTGGAAGCGCATGTTCTCGGGCTTGGGGCCGACGACCGGGCAGCTCGGACGGCAGTAGATGCCGGTGGTGACGACGGCCACGAAGAACCATCCGTCGAACCGCGCGTCCTTGGCCTGGGCGGCGCGCAGGCACCGGTCGGTGTCGGTATGCATGGCTCAAGCATCGGCCATCGGAAGGCCCCTGGCTCGCGAGAATCCGACATCGACGTCTGGGGGGCGAAGGTGGCTCCGCGGTGGGTCCGTGGGTGTCCACTCGCCCCGCCGAGCCACGGCATATTGGCGCGAAAGGGCAGTCCAGAGGCGCTGTGATCGGCATCATGGAAGGTGTGACGGACTACGCCGAAATAGTGCTTGCCGACGACACCTCCGTACGCCTGGAGCTGGCCCCCGCGGGCACGGCCGCGAGCGGCACCCAGCCCGCCAAGCCGGGCGGGCTCGGCGGGGTGGGCGGGGTGACCCCGGTGGGGCGCGGTTCGCGGGCCGCGGCGGCGCTGGCCACCGACGCGCTGCGTACGGTGCTGCGGCCGCTGGGCCCGCTGCTGCAGGAGGTGCACGACGCGGTGTGCGCCGCGCCGAACCCGCCGCATGAGATCAATGTGCAGTTCGGTGTGCAGGTGGGACAGGACCTCAAGCTGGGCATCGTGGGCGCCAACGGGCAGGCCAGCCTGACGGTTTCGGCCACCTGGCAGCTGGCGGCCGAGGCGGGCAGGCCGGGCGGCGGTCAGGCAGACGGCCAGGGCCAGCTTGCCGCCACACGGCCGGGCGACGGCTCCGGCCATGGGGTGGTTCCACACCGTTCCTAGCGTTGTTGGCCGGTGTTGGCCGCATCAACGCGTTCCGGGCCAGGAGGAGGGCGTCTGGTGCCGGGTGCACTCCGAACGGTCCTGGGTGCGGGGAACAGCACGAGCTGGTCACTTCGGCTCCGGCAGGTCTTACCGCCCCCATCGGGCGTGCCTGTGGTCCTGGGCGGGCTCGTGGTCCCATGCGGCCCGGGTACGGATGCGGTCTGGCCGGTAGCTCTCCGCTGTCCGATCCTCCGGTCGGGAGCGGTCACACCTGGCCGACGCCGGATCCGTTGTCCCAGGCCGCGTCTGCCGATCGCCACCGCGGCCGCGTGATGCCGGGTGACAGTGGTCGTCGACTGATCGTCGAGGGGCGCTTGCCAGTGCTGGGCGCCCCACCGGGAGGTGTAGGCCGGGTCCACGGCGACCACCACCAGCCCCTGGTGGCAGGCCATACCGCGCAGCCGTTCCCGAAACTGGGCGGTCGGGATACCGGCCACCGTGCGCCGGAAAGCCTTGCCACACCGACCGCGCCCCATCGTCTCCCGGCCCGTCTGCCTGGCGTCGGCGAAGCCCAGATTCTCGACCACAATCCCCATGCAGCCGTGCATCCTGGCGGTCCTGATCAGCGAGGCGACAGCGGCCCGCAGTCTGCCGTCCCGCCGGGAGGCAGGGCCGGTCAACTCCAGTGGCACCGTGACAGGTTCGCCGACCGGGTTACCGTGCGGGTCGAGTACGTACGCTGCGAGATGGTCGGCGTTCAGGTCGACCCCGAGCATGTACCCGCCCGCCGCCCGGATCTCCTGCGGCGACGACAGCATGCTCTTCGCCGCCGACCACGAGGCGTCGAGGTACCAGCGGCCACGCCCGGGGTCGCGCACGATGTCGTAGCGGACGGCCTGGTTCGCGGTGACGCGGTCCAGCCACTCCGCCCTGCGGTGGTGGAAGGTGACGGTGCAGGCCAGCCGGTAGCGGCCACGCGGCGCGTTCGCCAGATGCCTGAGCGGTTCGGGCAGCACGATCGTCACGCTGCCGTCCGCCGGATCCACCGCGATGGTGTAGTTCCCGTACGGGGCCCCGGACTCGCCGTCCGCGGTGAGGAACAGCCGGGCCGCATCCCACCGCTCGCGCCACTCCCCGGCTGTGATCCCGGCGTCGGCAAGGTGGTGCCGGGTCTTCGCCAGACGACGTCCGCCCACGACCACGGACGGCCGCCCCTCGGCGATGCGCTGCTCGACCACGGCAAGACGGGCTTGGATTGCCTGGAGGCGGCGCTGCTTCTGGAAGCGCTCGCCCCGGTCCTGGTAGCCGCGAACCCTGCCCTTCCGCTGCCCGCACGGCACCGCGAGGCGACGGGCGACCTTCCCGATGGCGCGACGGAGCCCGGCACGCTCGTCGTACAGGCAACGCATGCTCAGCTGGTACTGGTCCTCGGCGGCACGGGTCATCGCCCCCGCCCAGGGCGACGACGACACCGCCGTCAGCTTCCTCTTCCGCCCGGCCCGCCGGGTCTCCTTCACCGGCACCAGGCCCATCGCAACCCGCTCGGCGAGATCAGCCCGCTGATGACGGCCCAGGTGCTGCCCGACCAAGGTGAGGACCGTCTCGTCCGCGCCATCGACCCGCAGCCGGTCCCGAATCCGGGCACCCGAGGGCGCGGCCACAGTGAACGCTGGCGCGATCGCACGCAACAGACGGTTCCTCCCCCGCTGACGCGCCACCGGCCTCCCTCTCTCCCTCGGAGCACCACGAACCCACTTGCCACCACCGATCATGCGTTCCCCGCACACATGCCGTCCCGGAAAACGGCCCCATTCACCCTGACGGGGGATGCGTTGGCCAACCATGGCCAACAACCGAATCAGCAGCTGCCGAACCGCAAGCCCTCCTCGCGGCCCGCCGTCTACGTCTTGACCGAGGCCAACGGCGAGCTGGCAGGCCGAGCGTGATGGATATCAGCCAGCCGATCAGCGTGACGACAATGGCCACTGCAGCCACGGGCGCGAGCGCCCGGTCCTGGGCCTCGGCGCCCGGCAGCTGGTCGGCCACCAGCCGGAACGCTCGGCACACCATGAAGCTGGAGCGGGGGATGACCAGCGTGTACAGCACCGAGGAGAAGATCCCGAGCACGGCGACGGCCCCGAGAATGCCCAGCAGTACCCACACCACGGCTCCGCGTCGTCCCCGCCCCCACTCCCACCAGCACCGATGGGGAATCGCATGGGGGCGCCACCGGCCGGTGCCGGGGGCGCGCTGCGGAGGGCCTATGGTGTACGCCATGTCGTCCACCGACCTCATCCGCATTGTCTCCCGCTCCTCCCCCATGGCCCTCGCACAGGTCGAGCGGGTCCGCGCCGAACTGGCCGCGCTGCGTCCGGGCATCCGTACCGAGGTGGTGCCGGTCACCACGTCCGGCGACCGGTGGATGGGCGATCTGTCGGCGCTCGGCGGGAAGGGCGCGTTCACCAAGGAGGTCGACGCGGCGCTGCTGGCGGGCGAGGCCGACCTGGCCGTGCACTGCGTCAAGGACATCCCCGCCGACCGGCCGCTGCCCGCGGGCACGGTCTTCGCGGCCTACCTCAAGCGTGACGACATCCGCGACGCGCTGGTACACCCCGGCGGGTTGACGCTGGATCAGCTGCCGGAGGGCGCGCGGATCGGCACCTCGTCGGTGCGCCGCATCGCGCAACTGGCGGTCTCCCACCCGCATCTGGAGTGCGTACCGATGCGCGGCAACGCCAACCGCCGCCTGGAGAAGCTGGACGCGGGCGAGTGCGACGCGCTGCTGCTGGCGGTGTCCGGGCTCGAGCGCATCGGCCGTACGGACCGGATCAGCGAGATCCTGCCCGTCGAGACGATGTGCCCGCCGATCGGGGCCGGGGTGCTGGCGCTGCAGTGCCGCGAGGACGACACCGCGACCATCGACGCGGTCTCCGGGCTCGGCGACGCCGACGCCTGGAAGGAGATCACGGCGGAGCGCATGCTCCTGCATGTGCTCCAGGGCCACTGCAACTCCCCCATTGCGGGTTACGCCAGGGCCGAGCGCGACGGCCGCCTCTCCCTGCGCGCCCGTGTGTTCAGCCCGGACGGCAAGACGGTGCTGGACGCGCACGAGTGGGCGGGCCCGCTCGACCCGGCCACGCTCGGCACCTCGGTGGCGGTGGCCCTGCTGCGCCAGGGGGCGCGCGAGGTGATCGACACCATCCCGCACTGAGGCACTGAGCGCCGGCACTTTGCGGTGAGTAGGAGACAGGGACACGCCGTGTCGTCGGCGTGTCCCTGTCTCGTACTCACCGCGAACTCAGGTGACCGACGCACCCCTACGCTCCCGGGATCGCCACCGCTCGGCCCGTGACCCGCACCCGCTCCTCGTCGGGGCGTATGTCGACGAGAAGATCGCTGGGCCGCCCCATGTCCTCGCCCTGCCGGATCCGGACCCTGGTCGGCTCCGTCACCAGCCCGAGCGCCCGCAGATAGCCGCCGAAGGCCGCGGCCGCCGCGCCGGTGGCCGGGTCCTCCACGACGCCGCCGGGCGGGAACGGGTCGCGGGCGTGGAAGTCGAAGCGGTCCGCGGCCTCGCGCCACACCAGGTGGACCGTGGTCCACCCGTGGACCCGCATCAGCTCTTCCAGCGCGTCGAAGTCGTAGTCCAGGGCGGCCAGCCTCTCGCGGGTGGCGGCGGCGAGGACGAGGTGGTCGTTGCCCGCGAAGGCGATATGCGGCGGAAGGGCCGGGTCCAGGTCGTCCCGCGTCCAGCGCAGGGCCTTCAGCACCTGCTCGGTCAGGGCCTCGTCGGCCGGGTGGGAGTGCGTGGGCGCGCTGGTGAGGGTGGCCTGCGGGGCCCGGCTGTTCCCGCCGTTCCCGCGGCCCCCCTCCGCTCCCTCATCCAGGGTTGTCGCCACGCGGATCTCGCCGGCCATCGTGTCGAAGACCAGCTCACCCGGGCCGATGCGCTCGGCGAGCGCGACCGCGGTGGCGATCGTGGCGTGTCCGCAGAAGGCCACCTCGGCGCGGGGGCTGAAGTAGCGCAGCCCGTAGCGGCGCGCGGCCTCGTCCCGCGCCGTGATGAACGCGGTCTCGGAGTAGCCGATCCGGGCGGCTACGGCCACCATCTCGGCGTCTTCGAGCGCCGTGGCGTCGAGCACCACGCCGGCGGGGTTGCCGCCGGAGGGGTCGGTGGTGAAGGCGGAGTAGCGCAGGACCTGATCGGTCTCGGCGGTCAGTGCGCCGTGTGCGGTGGAGGTGCTGTCTGCGGTGGGTGCCGTGTGTGCGGTCATGGGGATACCGTTTCACCGGGCCACCCATCGCGTCCAACGATTCTTTTCGCTCGCACCCATCGAGAACATCGATAGCCCCGGCTAGGCTGAGGTTCTGATGGACACCAGACTTCTGCGCACCTTCGTTTCGCTGGCCCGCACCGGCAGCTTCACCGCCGCGGCCACCGAGCTGCATCTCGCCCAGTCCACCGTCACCGTCCAGATCCGTTCGCTGGAGCGGGAGCTCGGCACGCGCCTGTTCGACCGGCTGCCCGCCGGCACCACCCCGACCCCGTCCGGACGGCGGCTGCTCGAAGAGGCCGAGCGGGTGCTGGACGCCGAGGCCCGGCTGCGGGCGACCGCGGCGGCGGGGAACGGCGCGGGGGCGGACGGGGCGGTGGAGGGCCAGGTGGCCCTCGGCGCGGGCGAGTCGCTGTGCTCGTCGCATCTGCCCCGGGTGATCGCCTCGCTGCGGCGCACCCACCCGGGCGTGGACGTCCATCTGCACGCGGCCGGCACCGCCGCGGCCATGGAGGGGCTGCGCTCGGGGCGGCTCGACCTGGCGCTTCTCCTGGAGCCGGAGATCGAGGCCGCCGACCTGGTCGCGCAGCCCATCGCGTACGAGCCGCTGGTGTACGTGGCCGCGCCCGGCCACCGGCTGGCCGGGCGCGAGGCGGGGTGGCCGGAGCTGGCCGACGAGAGCTTCTTCGTCCACGAGGAGGGCTGCTCGTACAGCGATCGGCTGGTGCGCTCCCTGCTCGCGCTCCCCGACGCGCGGCCCCGGCTGACCCGGTTCGGCAGCATCGAGGCCGCCCGTTCCTGCGTGGCCGCCGGGCTCGGGCTCACGCTGCTGCCGCAGGCGACCCTGGAGCGGCAGCTGCGCGACGGCCTCCTGGCCCGGGTCGACGGGCCGCCGGTGCCGCCCGTGCCGGTCCAGCTCACCCGGCACCGCAGACGCTGGATCTCGCCCGCGGGCCAGGTGGTCGCCGATGAGCTGACACGTCTGATCGGCCGGTAGATCAGCCGCTGGCGATCCTCAGTGGTCCTCGGCCGCGGGCTCCAGGACGAAGACCGGGATCTGGCGGTCCGTCCTCTGCTGGTAGTCGGCATAGTCGGGGTACGCCTCGACCGCGCGCGCCCACCACAGGGCCTTCTCCTCCCCGTGGACCTCCCGGGCCGTCATGTCCCGGCTCACCGTGCCGTCCCGCAGCTCGACCCGGGGGTCGGAGACGACGTTGTAGTACCAGACGGGGTTCTTGGGGGAGCCGCCCAGCGAGGCGACCGCGGCGTAGCTGCCCTCGTGCTCGACCCTCATGAGCGGGCTCTTGCGGATCTTGCCGGTCTTCGCGCCCCGGGTGGTCAGGAGGATGACCGGCAGTCCCCGGATCGACATCCCCTTGGTGCCACCAGAGCTCTCGATCTGCTCGACCTGATCACGCACCCACTTCTCGGGGCTCGGCTCGTACTCGCCCTGCAGAGGCATGGCTTCCGTCCCATCGTCGAACGACTCGTGACTGGCCCTCTCGCAGGGTGCAACGCCCGGCCGCCGCCCCGGCATTCCAGCGGGGCCGCCGGACAGCCGGGCCAGGGTCAGCCCCGGCCGCGCAGCCGCCGCCACACCGCGCGCGCCGCGTGGTGCCCGGACATGCCGTGCACCCCGGGCCCCGGCGGGGTGGCCGAGGAGCACAGGAAGACCGACGGGTGGGCCGTGGCGTACGGGACGCGCGCCAGCTTGGGGCGGATCACGGTCTGCAGGCCCGCGAAGGCGCCGCATGCGATGTCGCCGTCCACGTAGTTCGCGTTGCGCATCGCGAGCTGGGGCGGCCCGGCCACGGCCCGCGCGAGTACGAGATCCCGGAAGCCGGGCGCGAAGCGCTCGATCTGCCGCTCTATGGCCTCGGTCGCGTCCCCGTCCCAGCCGCGCGGGACATGGCCGTACGCCCAGAAGACATGCTTGCCCGCCGGGGCGCGCGAGTCGTCGACCACGCTGGGCTGGGCGGTGATCAGGAAGGGGACGCCGGGGGCGCGCCCCTCGGTGGCGGCCCGCAGCGCGGCGCCGATCTCACGGGCGGTGGGGCCGACGTGGACGGTTCCGGCGCGCCGGGCCTCCTGCGCGGTCCAGGGCACCGGGCCGTCCAGGGCGTAGTCGATCTTGAAGACGCTGGCCCCGTAGCGGAAGTGGCGGTACGCGTTGCCGAGCCCGGCGATCCGGGCCAGGGCGGTCGGTGACGTATCGAAGATGTACGCGCGGGCGGGCGGCAGCTCGTCCAGCCGCTTGACCTCAACGCCCACGTGGATCGCCCCGCCCTGCTCGCGCAGATACGACCCGAGCGCGTCCGAGATCGACTGCGAGCCGCCGCGCGGGACGGGCCAGCCGACGGCGTGGCCCGCGAGCGCGAAGAACAGCGCCAGGCCGGCGGTGCCGATGCCGCTGGTCGGCGAGATGGCGTGGCCCGCCATCCCGGCGAGTATCGCGCGCGCCTTCTCGTCGCGGAAGCGGCGGCTGAGGAGGGTGACGGGCTGGATGGCGTGCAGCCCGAAGCGCGCCCAGGTCACCGGGTCGGCGGGCACCCCGTCCCACGCGGTGCGCAGGAAGTCGCGGGCGAGGTTGTCCCATCTGCCGACGTACGGGGCGACCAGCCGGCGGTACGTACCGGCGTCGCGCGGGCCCAGCGACATGGCCGTCTCGCCGACCGAGCGGGCCAGGACGGCGGCCGTGCCGTCCGGGAAGGGGTGGGCCAGCGGCAGCTCGGGGTGCAGCCACTCCAGGCCGTGCCGGGCGAGCGGCATGGCGCGGAAGGCCGGGGAGCCGATGCCCAGCGGGTGCACCGCGGAGCAGGGGTCGTGCCGGTAGCCGGGGAGGGTGAGCTCTTCGGTGCGGGCGCCGCCGCCGATCGTCCCGGCGGCCTCGAAGATCTCCACCGCAAAGCCGCGGCGGGCCAGTTCGACGGCCGCGGTCAGCCCGTTCGGCCCGGCACCCACCACGACCGCGTCGAGCATGGACGGCACGTCGGGTCTCCCTCCCCGTCCTGAGGACTCCTGAAGCTTTGTCAGCCGGCGGCCCGGTCGGCCGGGGCGCCCAGCACGCTCAGGATATGCCGTACGGTCGCCGCGTCCCGCGCCGCGGTGAAAGGAAGAGCGTTTCCGCCCGTGATACGGAACGGATCGCCGGCCAGCGTCGCGCTCGCGCCGCCAGCCTCGGCGACCAGCAGCAGCCCGGCGGCGTGGTCCCAGGCGTTCTCCCAGGTGAAGGCCACCGCGTCCAGCAGGCCACGGGCCACGTTCAGATATTCCAGGCCGGCCGAGCCGCACGGGCGCGGCGCGACACCTGGTGTCCGCAGTACGGACAGGGTGCGCTTCTCGGCGTCCGTGGTGAAGTCGTGGTGCGAGATGGCGACTTCGAGATCCTTGCCGTGCTCCGGCCGGCCGGCGCGTATCGGCTCGCCGTTCAGCACCGCTCCCCCGCCGCGGTGCGCGACGGCCATCAGGTCGAGCGCCGGGGCGTAGGTCCACGAGGCCAGCAGCTCGCCGCGGTGGGCGAGGGTGACCAGCATCGCGAAGCCCGGGTCGCCGTGGACGAACTGCCGGGTGCCGTCGACCGGGTCGACGATCCACACCGGCGCCTCCCCGCCCAGCGCGCCGAGCACGGACGGATCGGCGTGTACGGCCTCCTCGCCCACCACGGCCGAGCCGGGCAGCAGCGCGGTGAGCGAGGCGGTCAGCTGCTTCTCGGCCTGGCGGTCGGCGACCGTCACCAGGTCGTGCGGGCCGTTCTTCTCGACGATCTCGTGGTCGGCGAGCCGCCGGAACCTCGGCATGACCTCGGCGGCGGCCGCCTTGCGCACCGCCTCCTCGACATCGGACAGTGCACCGGAGACCAGAAACTGCTCGAACATGCCCTCATGGAACCATGTCCCGGCGACGGCCGGTGACCAGGCGGCGGCCACAGAATGGCCGCCGCGTGAACGGCCTCAGCAGCCGATTCCCGGCTCTCAGCAGCAGGAGTGGTGGGCGTGCTCCTCCTGGTGCCACCAGTAGCGCTCGCGGGCGGGGCCCTGCGGTACGTCGGCCGGGGCCGCGGCCCCCCGTACGGACGAGGTACCGCGTACGGCCGCGGCGCTGCGTACGCCCGCCACCGTGCCCGAGGACTTCCCGCTCACCAGGTCGTCCACCGAGTGCACCGCACCCCCCAGCACCACGCTCCGCACCGCCGCGGCCGCGCGGATGTCGCTCAGCGGGTCGCCCTCCACCAGCACCAGGTCGGCGAGCTGCCCCGGCTCCAGGGTGCCCATCCGCGTGCTCATGCCCAGCGCCCGCGCGCCCTCGGCGGTGGCGGAGCGCAGCGCCTGGTGGGGGGGGTGGCGCCGTAGCGGACCATGGCCTGGAGGTTGAGGTGGTAGTAGATGGCCGGGGGTACGAGCGGGCTGTCGGTGCCCACTCCGACGCGCGCCCCGCCCTCCAGCAGCCTGCGCACCGTCGCCCCGTGCCGGGCGACGAAGGCCAGCAGGTCGGTGGGGACGGTCTGCTGCGCCGCCGCCACGCCACCGCGGAACTCCTCGTACTCCGCCTCGCTCATCAGCGAGGTGAGCCGCCGGTCGCCGACCGCCCATTCGGCATAGCGGTAGAGCGCCGCCCGGGTGGCGGGCAGACCGGCGCCGGACAGCCCGAAGGTCGGGGTGAAGGCCATACCGGAGGCGATCAGGGGCTCGGTCATGTCGTCGTAGGCTTGACCTCCTCCATCGGCCTGAAGGCCGAGGATTCTCCGTCTGACGGTGGCTTCTCGCGATGAGAGACCACCGACTTCGGGCGGGTTCCTGCTTCCTCCCCACCCGGGTGGGGGTTACACGCGCTGCCAGGGCATCCCCTGGTCTTAACGGCGCTCCACAGGCGTTTACCCGTGCCGTTGCCGGCACGGGGCCCCCGGTCCGGGCGTGGGTGGTGCTGTCTTGTCGCCCGCGAGGATGCGGCGGCCTTCGTCGCGGACGTTCCGCCCCGCATTCCAGTCCCGGTCGTGGGTCGTCCGGCAGTTCGGGCAGGTCCAGGTGCGGATGTGCAGGGGTTTGGGGCCATCCCGGTGTCCGCAGGCGGCGCGTCAGCCTGTGAGACCACTGGTGGGCGAAGTTCCGGCGCGCGTCCGCCACGGCGGCGTGGGCACGGGCGACCTTGATGCGGGCCTTGTCCCGGTTGTTGCTGCCCTTCTTCTTGCGCGACAGCTCCCGCTGCCGTTTCTTCAGCTTCTTCTCCGCCCTCCTCAGGTACTTCGGGGAGGCGATGTGCGAGCCATCCGCGAGCACCGCAAAACGGACCAGGCCAAGGTCTATGCCCTGATCCCCATCGGCCGGCGGGAGGATGTCGGCGGTCGGGTCGGTCTCTACGTGAAAGGACACCCAGTACCGGCCGGAACGGTCCTTGACCAGCGTCACCGGGCTGGGCTCGGACGGCAGGTCGCGGGTCCATTTGACCCTCACATCACCGATCTCCGGAAGGCGGAGCCTGCCGTTTTCGAGTATCGACCAGCGGTCGGAACGGGTGAACCGCGCGGTCTGCCGATTGTCCTTGCGGCTCTTGAACTTCGGCGGGGCGACCCTCGGTCCTCTGCGCTTACCAGCCTTGGAGTCCTCGTGCGCCTTCCACGCCGCGTCCAGATCGCGAAGGGTCTACTGCATGACGCCGACCGGCGCCTCGCGCAGGAACGCCCGCTCCTTCGTCTTCTTCGCCGCCGTAATCAGCGTCCTGCCCAGCTCGGCGTTCTTCGGGATCGATTGATACGGGCCCTCGGCGATCCGGTCCTTCGGAGGGCCGAGCAGCTTGTTCGACGCCTTGCGCGGCTTCTGCATCGCCAGCGCGTCGTTCCAGACCACGCGCCGACACCCGAACACCCGGGCAGCGCGGATGCGCTGGGCGGGCGTCAAGGTGACGCTGTACTGGAAGCGAAGCTGCATGCTGGCATCGTACGGATGTTGCTTTATGGGCGAGTCCGAGAGTTCAGAACAGACATAAACTGTCTCATTCTTCTCTATATGCTTTGTTTTCGTTACGAAGTACAGGCACAACGTGTTCGCTGAACCAGCATGCGCGGCACATGGAGAGGATCACGCAGGCCGTGTGCGCGGATTCCGGAACCGAGCTCATCGAGTTCGACGGCGATGCCAGCCCCGTCCACCCACTCGTGACCTTCCCGCCCAAGGTCGCTCTCACCACGCTCGACAACTCCCTCAAGGGCGTCAGCTCACGCAGGCTCCGTCCAGCCACTCGGACTCACCCGGCCGGTCCGGCACTTGAGGACGGCTCAAGGGAAGGACGAAATGCCGGACAGCCGATTGCAAGCGCCCCGCCCCACGGCTCCCCCCTGATAACGGATGGCTATAACAAGAGGTCTTGGACAGCGGTCGGATCCCGGAGGCAGCGTGAAACGCGACGGCGCCGACGCGGCGCCGGACGAAACGACCGGAAGGGACGCGACCGCGATGCGCGCTCTGCTGTACGACCCCGAGGCTCCCCAGGGCCTGCGGCTCGGAGAGGCCCCGGAGCCGGTGCCCCACGACGCACAGGCCCTCGTCGAGGTCCACGCGGCATCCCTCAACTTCGGCGAACTCGCCTACCGGGAGGAGCGAGCGCGTCCCGGGCAGGTGCTCGGCTTGGACTCGGCGGGCGTCGTCGTCCACGCCGCCGCCGACGGCTCCGGCCCCGCGGCCGGCACCCGCGTGGTGTCCTTCGGACCACCGGGAGCGTGGGCCGAGCGGCGGGCGGTCGACACCGCCGAGCTCGCCGTGGTCCCGGACGCCGTCGAACTCGGCGCGGCGTCCGCGCTGCCGGGCGCGGGGGTCTCCGCGCTCCAGGCCGTGCGCGCGCTGGGCCCGGTGATCGGCCGCCGAGTGCTGATCACCGGCGCCTCGGGCGGCCTGGGACGCTTCGCGGTGCAACTGGCCGCGCTCGCGGGCGCGTACGTCATCGCGGCGGTGGGCGGCCCACAGCGCGGCGAGGGGCTGTGCGAACTCGGCGCCGACGAGGTCGTCGTCGGCCTCGAGCACGTCACCGCACCGGTCTTCGGCGTCCTCGACAACGTGGGCGGCCCGCTGCTGGCCGAGGCGTTCGCCCTGGTCGAGCCCGGAGGCTCGGCCCAGTCCATCGGCAAGGCGTCGCTCGAACCGACCACCATCGACTTCGAGCGCGAACGGCTGACGGGCGGTGACCGGCGGCTCGAACCCTTCGTCGTACGGTCCCCCTTCGGCCCGGACCTCGCCTATCTGGTGAGCCTGCTGGCCAAGGGCCGACTCGACCCGCAGATCGGCTGGCGCGGCTCGTGGGAGCGGGCGCCGGAGGCGGTGGCGGCGCTGCTGGGGCGGCGGGTACGAGGGAAGGCGGTGCTGGACATCGGAGGCTGATCGCCGATCGGCTCAGCGGGACGACTTGGAACGGGTGGACTTGGAGCCGGCCGGCTGTGAGTCGGACGCCTCGGAACCGGACGACCCCGAGCCGGGCGCTCCGGAGCCGGGCTGCGGACCGTAGGCGTTCAGGAAGCGGTCCCGGAAGGTGTCCATCCGCCACACCGGGGTGTCCGCGCCGGGCCGCAGCCCGTCCTGCCACCCCCAGCCGGAAATCCGCTTCATCACGGCCGGGTCGTGCGCGACGATCGCGACCGGCACATCGTGGCTGGCCTTGTCGCCGCTGACCTTCGCCATGGGCTGGTGGTCGCCCAGGAAGACGAGCACGGTGTTCTTGTTGCCGTACTTCACCACGTAGTCGATGAGGCTGTTCAGCGAGTACTGGATGGACTTGCCGTACTCGGCGCGCGCCTGGGTGGAGTCCGTGAACACGTCCTTGGGGTCCTTGCCCGCCTTCTTGATGTCGTCGTAGACCGAGCCGTCACCGACCTCGTCCCAGCCGATCATCTTGGGGATGGGCGCCCACGGCTGGTGGCTGGAGGTCAGGATGATCTCCGACATCAGCGGCTTGTCGTGCTTCTTGCCGTGCTCAAGACGCTCGAAAGCCGTCAGGGCGTACTGGTCGGGCATGGTCGACCAGCTGAACTTGGGGCCCTTGTAACCGAGGTCCCGGGAGTCGTAGAGGTTGTCGAGGCCGTAGAACTTCGCCTCCGGCCACCCCTTGGTGACCCCCGGCATGATGCCGACCGTGCGCCAGGCGCCGGTGCGCTTGAAGGCGCTGGTGATGGTGGTGTGATCGCCCGCGGTGACGGTGCGGTAGCGGCTCTGGTTGTCGATCCACAGTCCGGACAGGAAGGTGGAGTGGCCGAGCCAGCTGTTGCCGCCGTACGTCGCCGAGGTGAGCCAGCCGCTCTTGGACGAGTACCCGGCGTCGCTCAGCTCCTTGGTCTTCTCGTCGAGCACCGCGTCGACCCCCGGCGCGATCTCCGGGTCCTCGATGGCGCTGCGGCCGTAGCTCTCGATGAAGGTGAAGATGACGTCCTTGCCGCGCAGTCCGGTCAGTAGCTGATCGCCCGGGACGTTCCCATAGGAGTCCCGTGCCGCCACCTTCTTGAACTCCCGCTCGTCCTTGAGGGTCGCCTTCACCCACTTCACCCGGTTCTGGACGAGCACGACCGTATTCCTGGAAGCGATCGGCGCCCCGGAAACCTGCAGCCCGAGCGCCGTGCAGACCACCCACGTGGTCCCGAGCACGAGGACGGTACGGGTCGCCACGGTGTTGTTCCGTGCCATGACCTCGCCGATCCGCAGGCACGCCAGCGCCATGACGGCGAACAGGACGAGAACGAGCACCACGACCCCGACCACGGCGAGCGTCGCGGTCGTCGAGCCGAGCGAGTCCTCGAGGTACGACTGGGCGTCGTCGAGCAGGATCCAGTCGAGCACCACGTTGAACCCGCGCCCGAGGAATTCGTTGTAGCCGATGTCGAGGAGGTTGAGGATGGTCAGCAGCCCGAGGAACACCCCGGCGAGCACCGCGGCCACCCGCCTCGGAATCGGCGGCAGGATGAGCAACACCCCCGCACCGAGCACCCCCTCCACGGGGATGTGCAGGAAGGCGCGGGGTTGGATGAGGGGAAGCTGATTCGGCAGCAGCAGCGCGAAGAACACCAACGCGACGGACACGGCCGTGGCCCCCCACGCCAAGGCCCGTGCGGCGACGGGGTACTTACCCCGCCAGCCGCCGCTTGCGGCGGCCTCGGTGGGGGGTTGGTCGGTGGTGGTATCGCCGCCTGGGGCGGCGTTGGCATCGCCCGGCGATGTGTCACCCGGGGTGGCGGGGTTCAGGCCGTCGTCACCGGGGGCGTCGGCCTCCAGGTCGGCTGCACCCGGGGAGGCGGCGTGCGAGGCAGCGCCAACCGGCACGGCATCTCGGGAGGCGGCGTCGGCCGGGGCGGCGCCACCCGCCAGGTCGCCCGCGACGGTGTCGCCGCCGACGCCGCGCCCAGCGGCAGCACCCGACGCGGCATCACCGGGGGTGGCATCGCCCGGAGAGGCGGCAGCCGGCTCGGCGGCGCGCGCGGAGGTGTGCCCATCGCCGCTATCACGCGCGCCAGGGACACCGGCAACGTCCGCATCAGACGCGGAACCCCCCGCACCGGCGCCCCCGTCGGAGGCATCGCCGCGGGCGGTGGCACCCGCAGAAGCGCCACGCCCCGCAGCGGCCTCCGAAGGAGCGCCGCCAGCGGCGGCATCGTCCGCAGCGTCCCCCACGGAAGTGTCGCCACCGGCCCCGCGCCCAGCGGCGACACCCGAAGCGGTGGCGTCCGTAGGGCTGCCATGCTCGGCAGCGTCATCCAACCCGACGGCACCCACGAGGCTGCCACCCTCAGGGGCGGCGACGCCCACGGCGTCACCCGCTACGACCTCGTCGGCAGCGGGGGCACCCGGCACCGCAACACCCGCAGAACCATCCGCAGCCATGCCACCTGAGGCGACCTCGTCCGCAGACGACGCGCTCTCGGCGGCATCACCCGTGGCGGCGGCCCCGTCCGGCGAGTGCGCCGCGAGGCCGTCCGGTGCTGGGCCCTCCTCAGCGTTCGTCTTGTCCCTGTCCGGCAGCTGACGAGAGCGCGTGAAGAGCGACACCCCGAAGTTCCTTCCGTGCTTGCGAAGCCTGATGGTGGCACGGCGGACCAGGCTCGGGAGGTCTGGGCCGCCGTTATCCCTTACGGCTCGTCGGCGGCATCGGTTCAAAACACCGCCGACTGACTTCCGGACTGTCATGCTCACAGCTACATTCCTTGGATGGGAGCGCTCCCATACATGCCAACTCCCGCACCCCCGAAGGAGGACCCCCCATGGCACCCGACCCGCGCCCGAACCCCCACCCCCGCAAGCCCAACCGCCTCCGCACCCTCGCCGCCGCGACCGCCGCACTGGCCGCCGCGGCGGCCGTCACCCCCGCCGCCTCCGCCGCCGCTCCCTCTGCCCAAGCCCGCCCCGCCGCCGCGTGCGCGGCGAACGGCTTCTGCGAGGACTTCGAGTCGCAGACCGGCACCGCCCCCTCAGGCCGCTGGACCACGACCGTGGCCAACTGCACCGGCACCGGCACCGCGACCGTGGACTCCACCGTCGCCCACGCCGGCACCAAATCCGTACGGGTGACCGGCAAGGCCGGGTACTGCAATCACGCCTTCGCCGGTACGTCCCTGTCCGACGTCCCGGCCGGCTCCGAGCTGTACGCGCGCTTCTGGGTCCGCCACACCACCGCGCTCCCCGCCCAGCACGTCACGTTCGCCGCCCTGCGCGACACCAACGACAACTCCAAGGACCTGCGGATGGGCGGGCAGAACAAGGCCCTCCAGTGGAACCGCGAGTCCGACGACGCGACCCTCCCCGCGCAGAGCCCGGCAGGCGTGGCGCTGTCCACGCCGCTGCCGCTCAACACCTGGACCTGTCTGGAGTTCCGGCTCGACCGCTCCGCGGGCCGCCTCGACACCTGGGTCAACGGCTCCCTCGTCACCGGCCTGGTCGTGGACGGCACCCCGACCCAGGATGTCGACCAGCAGTGGCTGGCCCGGGGCGGCTGGCGCCCCGCGCCCACGGATCTGCGGCTGGGCTGGGAGAGCTACGGCGAGGGCGATGACACGCTCTGGTACGACGACGTCGCCGTCGGGACCGCGCGAATCGGCTGCGGCTGACCGTCACGCGAGCATCAGCCCTGCGTGCGGTAGTCGCCGGGGGTGTATCCGAAGGCGCGGCGGAAGACGTCGATGAACGCGCTGGCCGAGGCCCAGCCGCAGCGGTGGGCGACCGCCGTGACGGTCAGGCCGTCGGAGAGCAGCAACAGCGCGTGGTGCAGCCGTAGTTGGGTGCGCCATTGGGGAAACGTCATGCCCATCTCGGCGCGGAAGAGGCGGGTGAGCGTGCGGGCGCTCGCCCCCACCCCGGCGCCCAGTTCGGGCAGCGGCCGGGGGTCCGCGGGGTCGTGCTGGAGGAGCGCGCATACGGCGGCCAGCCGCGGATCCCGGGCCGTGGGCAGATGCAGGGGCTGCTGCGGGGCCTGCCGCAACTGGTCGAGCAGGACCGCGAGCAGCCGGCGGGACTCCGCCGTCCCGGGGTCGGCGTCCGGGCGGCTGTACGCGATGATCAGCTCGCGCAGCAGCGGGCCGACCGCCAGTACGGCGGGCCGGTCCAGGCCGAGCGGGTTGGCCTCCACCGACAGCCCGACGCCGTGCAGCACGGTGCGCCCGTACGCCCGGTGTTGGTGCAGGGTGCCGACGGGCACCCAGATCGCCCGGGTGGCGGGGACGACCCAGCTCCCGGCCTCGGTGGTCACCGACAGCACACCGCGCCCCGCGTAGACGACCTGGTGTACGTCATGGCGGTGTGCGGACAACCCGCTGCCCGGGTCCAGGAGGCGGGTGGTCGTCGGCCGGTGCGGCCGGGCCGGGACGGTCCGGCGGGACGCTTGGCGGGATACCGACATCACCTGGCAGTTTATCGGAAGCCTGCCAACCCGCCGCGCCCCGAGGATCGTCGGCGTGACACCGAAAAACCACTCCCGCGACCGCTCCGTATCCAGACCGATCACGATGATGGCCATCGGCCACGCGACCGTGGACTTCTACCAGGGCGCTGTGCCCACCCTGGTGCCGTTCCTGGTGGCCGAGCGCCGCTACGGATACGCGGCGGCGTCCGGCATCGTGCTGGCGGCCACGCTGCTGTCCTCGATCGTGCAGCCCCTGTTCGGGGCGTTGACCGACCGGTGGACGATGCCCTGGCTGATCCCCGTGAGCTCCCTGGGCGCGGGTCTTGGCATCGCCCTGTCCGGGCCCGGCGATTCGTATGCGCTCACCTGCCTGGCGGTCGCCCTCTCGGGCATCGGGGTGGCCGCCTACCACCCCGAGTCGGCGCGGCTGGCCCGGACGGCGAGCCGCGGCAGCCATGTGGCGATGGGCTGGTACTCCCTCGGCGGCAACATCGGCTTCGCCCTCGCCCCCGTCGCCGTATCCCCCGTCCTGTCCGCCGGAGGGCTGAACGCATCGCCGTGGCTGATGGTGCCCGCGGTGGCCGGGGTGGTGCTGACGGCCTCCGCGATCCGGTCCCTGGCCCGGCGCGGGGGGGGCGCGCGGCGCCCCCCCCGGGGGCCCCCCCCGGCCCCCAGGGCCGGGGTGCGGGGGGGGGAGGGGGGGATAGTGAGGCGGTGGGTAAAAAAAGAAGGGC
>NZ_JBHWES010000019.1:109921-163875 GCF_042734105.1 Streptomyces sp. NPDC059679
GGGGGGGGGGGGTGCTGCCGGCCGCCGCTACCGGGCCCGGGGCCGGGGGCGGGGGGGCCGCGCTGGCCGCCCCGCGGGGCACCGGCCGGGACAACTGGCCGGAGTTCCTGCGGCTCTCGGCGGTCATCGTCTGCCGTTCGATCATCTACGTGGGCCTGAGCGCGTTCATCGCCCTGTACGCCCAGCAGCGCGTGCCCGGGGGCTCGGCGGCGGGGTCGGCGGCGCTGTTCACGCTGTTCGCCGGGGGCGCGGTCGGCACCGTACTGGGCGGCCCGCTGGCCGCGCGCTGGGGGCGCGTCCGTACGCTGCGCATCGCCTACGGGGCGGCGGTCCCCGCCGTCGCCGGGCTGGTGTTCATCCCCGGGCCGGCTCTCTACGCCTTCGCCGCGCTGACGGCCGCCGCCCTGTACGTGCCGTTCTCGCTGCACGTCACGCTGGGCCAGGACTATCTGCCGAACCGGGTCGGCACGGCCAGCGGCGTCACGCTGGGCCTGGCCGTCAGCGTCGGGGGCGTGGCCAGCCCGGCCATCGGCGCCCTCGCCGACGTCGCCGGTCTGCGCACCGCGCTGGCCCCGCTGATCGCGCTGTGCGCCCTGGCCTGGCTCATCGCGGGCACGCTCACGGAGCCGGAGCCGGAACCGGAACCCAGGGACGAGCCGGAGCCGGAGCCCGTACAGGATGCCGAGCCCGAGCCTGCCCCCGGCACCCGCTGATCCCCGCTCTGCGGGGCGCTGTCAGTGGCACGTCCTACCGTGGCGCTATGACCGTTCTGAGTCACGATCGCCTATGTGCCGAGATCGCCGCGCAGACCGACCTGTTGCGGCCGCTCATCAAGGGTGCGGACCTGACGGCCCCCGTGCCGTCCTGCCCCGGCTGGAACGTCGGCCAGTTGCTGCGCCATCTCGGCGGCGGCCAGCGCTGGGCCGCTGAGATCGTACGGACCCGGGCGACGGGCCCGCTCCCCGACGACCACTTCCGCGACCTGTCCCCGTACGCCCACGAGGCCCCCGCCGCGCTCGGCCCCTGGCTCACCGAGGGCGCCGGGCTGCTGGCGGACACGCTGCGCGCGGCGGGGCCCGACGCGGAGGTGTGGACCCCGGTGCCCGGCGGGACCGCGGCCTTCTTCGCCCGCCGGTTCACGCATGAGACGGTCGTCCACCGGGCCGATGCGACGCTGGCGCTCGGCGCGGAGTTCGCGCTCGCCGAGGACGTGGCCCTCGACGCTCTCGACGAGTGGATGGAGCTCGGCGCGCTGCCGATGCACTTCGAGGTCCACCCCCGGATGCGTGAGTTGCCGGGCCCCGGCCGCACCATCCACCTCCACGCCACGGACGCCGGCCCCGATACGGCGGCGGAGTGGGTGGTCGACCTCACCGGCGAGGTGATCGCCTGGCGCCGGGCCCATGAGAAGGCCGCCGTCGCCGTGCGGGCCCCGCTGGCGGAGCTCCTGCTGCTGGTCTACCGCCGGCGACCGGCCCACGGCGAGGGCGTCGAGGTGCTGGGGGACGCGCGGCTCCTCGACTTCTGGCTGGACCGGGTCCCCTTCGGCTGACCGCCCCACCCCGTACTACGCCGCGTGCTACGCCGCGGCGAACGGGCGGTCGCGCCGGGCGTCGTGGAGGACCGAGCCCCACCACAGCAGCTGGTCCAGCATCGCCTTCGCCGCGGCGTTCGGGCCCTCGGGGTCCTTGAGCGTGCCGTCGGGGCCGAACAGCTCGTAGTAGCGGGGGAAGGAGACGTAGTCGCGGACCGTGTGGGCCTGCAGCTCGTTGAAGACCTGCCGCAGGCCCTCGATGGCCAGCAGGCCGCCGCTGGCCCCGCTGTAGCCGACGAAGCCGACCGGCTTGGTCTGCCACTCGAGGTAGTGCCAGTCGATCGCGGCCTTCAGCGCGGCCGGGTAGGCGCGGTTGTAGTCCGGCGTCAGCACGACGAACGCGTCGGCCGCCGCGAGCCGCGCCGTGAGGTCGGCCATCTCGGCGGGGCGGGGCAGGTTCGGCTCCATCGCGGGAGGTACGGGCGGCAGGGCGAGCGGCAGCGGGGTGTCTGCCAGGTCGATGAGGTCCACGGCGAACCGGCCGTGCGCCTCGGCCTGTTCGACGAACCAGTTCGCGACCGTCGGGCCGAACCGGCCCTCGCGGACGCTGCCGAGGATCACTGCGAGCTTGAGGGTCTGGCTGGACATGGCTGGGCGTGCTCCTTGTTGCTGATGCGGTGGTGCCTGATGAGGTGGTTCTTGCTGAGGTGGTTCTTGCTGAGGTGGCGAAGTGGCCGGGAGGGCCACGCCGTCCAATCTGCCGGGCCGCGCCAGGGCCAGGAAGGCCGGGCCGAGACTGGTAGTGGCAGGGCCACGATCCCGTTCGACCCGGCTGTTACGTTCGTACGGTGAGCGACAACGAGCTGGGCATGTTCCTGCGCCTCCGCCGGGAGGCGGTCACCCCCGCCGAGGTGGGGCTGCCCACCGGCCCGCGCCGCCGTACGCCCGGGCTGCGCCGGGCCGAGCTGGCCACGCTGGCCGGGGTCAGCGTGGAGTATGTGACCCGGCTGGAGCAGGGCCGCGACCGCCGCCCCTCCGCGCAGGTGATCTCCGCGCTGGCCGACGCGCTCCGCCTCACCACCGCCGAACGCGTCCATCTGCACCGGCTGACCAAGGGCGCCGAGCCCGGCTTCAGCTGCCGGGGCGACGCGGGCCCGGCCCGTACGGTGCGGCCGACCGTACGCGCCCTGCTCGACCGCCTGGAACCCGCCCCGGCCGTCCTGCTCAACCGGCTCGGCGACATCCTCGCCCACACGGCAGGCTACGAGCGGCTGGCGGGCCCCGTCGGCCTGCTGGACGGCAGCGAGCCGAACCTCGCCCGCTTCGTCTTCACCGACCCGCGCGCCCGCACCGCGTACCCCGACTGGGCCCATGTCGCCGACGAACAGGTCGCCGCCCTCAAGCAGGGCCCCTTCCGCGCGGACCCCCATGTCGCCCACCTCGCGGACGAGTTGACCGTCATCACCGGAGACGCCTTCAGCGCGCGCGTGGCCACCCTGCCCGGTCTCCCCCGCTCCAGCGGCGTCACCCGGCTGCGCCACCCCGAGGTGGGCGAGCTTCGGCTGGCGTACGAAACCCTCGAACTGCCCGCCGACGACGACCAGCGCCTCATCGTCCACCTCCCCGCCGACGACGCCACCTCCGCCGCCCTCGACCGCCTCACCGGCCGCCACCCGGGTGCGCTGCGGGCTCTGCGAGCGGTGTCGTCCGGCTGAGGCCCGGGTCGAGGGACAAGGTGCCCTCTCTGCCCTCTCTGCATTTCCCATGTATGACGCCGCCTGTCATATATCGAGCTTTACGGTGGAGGCGTTCCCATCGAACGACGACCACGAGGAGAAGCGGGGGTGAGCTGTGCGTTCCGAGCGGCTGCTGGCGCTTCTGCTCCTGCTGCAGACGCACGGGCAGACGTCCGCCAGGGAGCTGGCCGAGCGCCTTGAAGTGTCCGTGCGGACGGTGATGCGTGACGTCGAGGCCCTGTCGGCGGCGGGCGTCCCGGTCTACACGGAGCGCGGGGCGCGCGGCGGCATCGCGCTGGTGCCCGGTTACCGTACGGACGTCAGCGGCCTCACGGCGGACGAGACACGGGCGCTGTTCGTTCTGCTGTCCGACAGTGCCCACGCGGATCTCGGGCTGGGCCAGGCCATGGGGTCCGCCCTCCGCAAGATCATGGCGGTGCTCCCCGAGGTCCACCGCCCGGACGCCGACCTGGCCAGCCGCCGCGTGTTCATCGAGCCCGACCGGTGGCGCACCGGTGCCGCTCCCGCTCCGGTCCCGGCGCTGGCCCGTCTGCAGGACGCGGTGTTCGGCGACCGGCGGCTGCGCGTCCGTTACCGCCACGGCCGTGACGGAAGCGAACGCTCCTACACGCTGGATGCGTACGGGCTCGTGAACAAGGCCGGCGTCTGGTACCTGGTGGCCGACCACCAGGCCCGGCCGAAGCTCTTCCGCGCCGATCGGCTCGTGACCGCGCGCGTCCTGTCCGAACAAGCCCGTCTCCGCCCTGGTGTGGAGCTGCAGCACGTATGGCAGGACCTGCGCCGTGAGGTCGAGAACCTGGAGCGACCCGTGAAGGTCACGGTCCGCGTGGCCGCCGACTCCCTCACCCGGTTCCTGCGGGTCCACCAAACCGACCTCACCAACCCCGAGGGCATACACGACGGCGACGGCCCGGACACACAGGCGACCGAGCTGACGCTGCGGTTCCATTCACTCGGCCACGCCACCACCCTGCTGGCCTTCGGGCCGAAGGTCGAGGTCGTCGATCCCCCTGAACTGCAGAACGCGCTCAGGGAGGCGGCACAGGCAACGGCAGCCCTGTACCCCGCGACCGCGCCGATCGAATAGCCCCCCGATATATGACGTTCGTTGTCATATACCGCTGGGATGATCGAACCCAGATACCGACTCCCCCATCTGCGGACCTGCTCTTCTCGGCAATGTGCAAGCCGTTCGTGCAGCAGGGCCAGTTCACTCGCCTCTGGAGCCCTCTTCTATGTCTACCGACATGTCCACCGACCGTGCGGCTGCCGCCGTCGCACCGGCCGATACGCCCAGCACGCCGCCGGGCGGGGGCCGGCACCTCGGGCCGGCCCTGATCGTGATCGCGGCCGCCCAGCTGATGGTGGTCCTCGACGCCACCATCACCAACATCGCGCTGCCCGCCATCCAGACCGACCTCGACGTCACCGACGCGAACCTCGCCTGGATCGTCAACTCCTACGCGCTGGCCTTCGGCGGACTGCTGCTGCTCGGCGGACGGGCCGGTGACCTGTTCGGGCGGCGGCGCATGTTCCAAACCGGCATCGCCGTCTTCACCCTGGCCTCGCTGCTGGGCGGCCTGGCCCCGGACGAGGGCCTGCTGATCGCCGCCCGCGTCCTCCAGGGCGTCGGCGCCGCACTCGCCGCGCCCAGCGCCCTGGCCCTGATCACCACCACGTTCCCCCAGGGCAAGCCGCGCAACACCGCGATGGGCGTGTACGCGGCCATGGGCGGTGTCGGCGCCACGGTCGGTCTGCTGCTCGGCGGCACGCTCACCGATCTCCTGGACTGGCGCTGGGTGTTCTTCGTCAACATCCCCATCGGCCTGGCCGTGCTCACCGGCACGAAGACCCTCGTCGAGGCGGAGCGCCACCCCGGCCGCCTGGACATACCCGGCGCCATCACCGGCACCGGCGGTCTGATCGCCCTGGTCTACGGGATCACCCGGGGCGGCGAACACGGCTGGACCGACGCGCTGACCCTGGCGTCCTTCGCCGGCGCGGCCGTACTGCTCACCACCTTCCTGCTGCTCCAGGCCCGCACCACGGACCCGATGCTGCCGCTGCGCCTGCTGAAGGACCGCAGCCGCTCCGGCAGCTACGCCACGATGCTGTTCATCGGCGCGGGCATGTTCGCCACGTTCTACTTCCTGACGCTGTACATGCAGCTCATCCTCGGCTACAGCCCGGTGAAGACCGGCTTCGCCTACCTCCCCTTCAGCTTCGGCATGGCCACAGCGGCCGGCGCCGGCTCCAAGCTGATCACGCACTTCGCACCCCGGCTCATCGCCGGTCCGGGGCTGCTGGTCGGGGCCGTCGGCATGTTCTGGTTCGCCACCCTGGAGCCCGACTCCTCCTACGCCGCGCATCTGATGCCCGCCATGTTCGTCACCGCGCTCGGCCTGGGTATGAGCTTCGTACCGATGACACTCGGCGCGGTCAGCGGCGTCGCCCATCACGACACGGGCATCGCATCGGCACTGCTGAACACCGCCCAGCAGATCGGCGGCGCGCTCGGCCTCGCCGTGCTGTCCACGATCGCCACCTCGGCCGCCAACGACAAACTCCCCGATGCGGCCACCACCCTCTACCGAGCGCTCGCCACGAAGGACTTCGCCCTGGCGGCCCGCGCGGGCGAGGCCGTGACCCACGGTTACACCATGGCCTTCGCCGCCGCGGGCGCCATGTTCCTCGCGGGACTTGTCGTCACCGTGCTGGCCATCAACGCCCAACGGCAGCACACGGAGGCCGATGCCGACGCCCCTGCCGTACACATGGGCTGACCAGCCGGTCCGACCACTCCCCATACCGCGCGGTGTGCCTGCCCCAAGACCCCGACGATCTCAGCGGGGGCAGGGGGCGCCGGGGCATCGTCGCCGTCCGGCCCAAAGGGCGAGGGGATGGGTGCCGAGCCGATCCCGATCGCCGGTGCCCGCCCGTTCGTCGCGCTCGCGCGCCTCCGGTCCAGCGCACCGCTGGACCGGAGGAACCGGAACACCGGGCCAGCCCCCTAGCGGCCCGGCGGACCCACCGCCGATCACAGCTTCCGCATGGCATCTTGCCCGAGGCTGGGTCGCAGCCGCTGCCCGTGTGGGGTGAAGGTGAAGGTGTCCGCGAAGCGCTGCGTGCCGCAGCGGACCGCGAGCAGCAGGGGTTCGTCGTGGTCCGGCGGCCAGGACGAGGCGGCTTCGGGCGCGGTGCCGTTCCAGAGGTGGAAGAACACCATGGGGTCCTCGGTCCGCGCCGTCAGATAGCCGAGCGTCTTGCCGTAGAGCGGGTTCGTGCCGCCGAACAGCACAGAAGGCGGCCCGAATTCGGCGACCACATCGGCCCATCCGCGGTCCTGACGGACCCACTCGGCGATTCGGCCCCGCATCGATGCGTACGCCTCTGCGTCCAGCACGCGGTCCGCCTCCAGCCACCCCGCCCTACGGACGAACTCCGCGTAGACCGAGGCCACCTCGTGTGCGTGGTCACGCGGCAGCAAGGACCGGAACGCCCCCACCACCCCGGTCGCCGTCCAAGCCCCGTGCTCCTCCATCGCCCGCCGCTCCTCGGCCCACGCCTCTTCCCGGCGCTCCACGAACAGCAGATGATCCAGCAGCAGCCGGAGGCTCAGCTCCCCGCCCATCATCCCGGGCCTGCGCAGGGCCAGGTTGAGGCGGTCGACGAGGTAGTCCCGTATCTCGTCGGAGGACGCGAGGGCGGCGGGAGGGGTCATGCCGCCAGTCTCCCGCACCGATTCGGGTGCGCTCCGTGAGCCGTCGGCGATCTGTCGACGGCATGTCGGCGACCCCTGTGACGCTGAACGGGTCCACCTCCCCCGCGAGCGCAAGGAACCCGTATGCCCTCCACAACCCCGAGCGAGTCATGGGACGTTCACCGGCCGCCATCCGCCGTAGGCAGGAACGTCCTGGTCACCGGCGGCAACGCGGGGATCGGCTACTTCGTCGCCGAACAGCTCGCCGGCGCGGGGGCCACCGTCGTGCTCGGCAGCCGGGACACGGCGAAGGCCGAAACCGCGATGGCCTCGATCCGGTCCCGGGTGCCCGGTGCGCGGGTGTGTTCCCTGCGGCTGGACCTCGCCGACCTCTCCTCGCTCAAGGCATCGGTGGAAGCCCTGCGGCTGGACCGTCTCGACGCGGTGGTCCTCAATGCGGGGGTGATGATCGACCACCCGCCGCGCCGCGAGACCCAGGACGGCCATGAGCTGATGCTCGCGACCAACCACCTCGGGCACTTCGCGCTGACCCGGTGGCTCGCACCGCTGCTCGCGGCCGCCCCCGCGGCCCGTATCGTCACCACGGGCAGCTTCGCGGCGAAGTCCGAGCGGCTGGACCTCGACGACCTCCAGAGCACCCGGGACTACCAGCCCAAACGCACCTACGCACGGTCAAAGCTGGCGCAGATGCTCTTCGGCCTGGAGCTCGACCGCCGTCTGCGGGCGGCCGGTAGTACGGCGCTGAGCGTGGTCACCCACCCCGGCGGCGCGCTGGACTCCCTCACCCCCTCGCGCCCACCCGTCCACGTCCGCACCACCGGCGACCGACTGCGCGGCCTGCCGGCCGGCCTCTTCGTCCAGGGCAAGGAGTCCGCCGCATGGCCCGCGGTACGGGCCGTCCTCGACCCGGCCGTGGCGGGCGGGCAAATGTGGGCTCCCCGCGTGTTCGGGCTGCGCGGCCTGCCACGGGCGGCACCCCTCTGGGACCACCTGACCGACACCGCGGTCGCGGCGCGCCTGTGGGACGCGAGCCGCGAGCTGACCGGCGTCGACCCGAGCTCCATATAGTCCGGAGTTCGTACGCGTCAGCGCGCGGCCATGGACTGGGTACATGGCCGCACCAGCAGGCCTGCACGGCTTCCCCCCCCCTCGTCGGCGGCTGAATTCCGTCACCCGGTGATCCCCTCCCGCACTCGTACCACCAGGAGCCCGACGCCCGACGGCCGCGTGCATAATCCTCGCGTGTTCGACTTCGGGATCCAGGGCTACCGGCCACACTGGATGCGCGGCCCCCGCGCGGTCAGGGAGACCTACGGAACCCGGCTGCGGACCCTCATCGGCCGCCCCCTGACCCGGCCGTACCCGCTCGGCTGAGCCCACCACATGTAGCACGCGGTCTCAGGCCTCCGCCTCGGCCTTCACCCCTGCCAAGGTCGCCTCGATGCCGGCGCGCAGCTGCGCCAGTCGGCCGCCGACGATCCGCTCCTCCCTCTCGGGAGCGCTCGCGACGAACTCCTGCAGGAGTCCGCGGGCGGGGCCGATCCGCATGCCGTGCCGCAGGCGGGTGCCGGACCCGTCCGCGACCGGCGTCAGCGTGTACGTCCAGATGGTCAGCGCCTCCCCGTTCGACCGGTCGTCCTCGGGGACGACCTCCCACCGGAAGGAGAGCGGCTCCACGAACTCGGCGATGCGGCTGACGGATCGCCACTCCCCCAGGCTGCCACTGCTGTTGCGGCCGAGGAAGCACGCGCCGACGGCCGGCCCCTCGGCACCGTCGAGCCACTCCACCTCCTGCAGCTCCGGGCTGTACCGGGCCGAGGTGGAGATGTCGGACACCAGTTGCCACACCCGCTCCGGCGCAGCGGCGACCTCTATCTCGCACTCCACCCGCGGATCATCGGCAAGACGCATCGTTCAATCCTTCCCAATAGGGGTTCTGGCAAAGGTAGTGACCGCTGTCACTGAAGATCGGCGGCGGTTGTCCGGACAGCGCCGGAGGCCGCTGTTCCCGGGCAGGCGCGGTCAGCGGAAGGTGCTGAAGCGGTCCATGATGTGTGCGGCCGCGCCCTCCAGGAGGGTGTCGGCGATGGCCTCGACGGTACGGGCGCGCCAGGGCTGGAGCTGGGTGCCGGCGACGACCTGGTTGAACGCGCCCATGGCGGGCCCGCAGTGGACCAGGTAGTCGACCCTGGCGCACTGGTCGCCGGTGACGGCGAGGCGGAAGCCGCGCTCGAAATAGCGGCGGAAGACGGACGCCAGCTCAGCCTTGGGATCGGCGCCGGGGGCCGGGACGGGCACGGCCTCACCACCGAGGTAACGGTCCAGCACCTGGCTCCTGGTCTCCGCGTCGAGCTCTGCGAGGGAGCCGTGCCGACGCCACAGCTCGTGCAGCCGGGAGGCACGGGCAGGGAAGAACAGTCCGCGCTTGAGATAGCGGGCCTGCACGCCCAGCTCGAACATCTCGCCCCAAGGTGCCGTCTCGACGTCGAACTCGCGGCTCTCCTGGAGGATGTCCTTCACCTCCGGGCTGGTGGCCGCCTCGGCGGAGCACTGGTTGACCGAGCCGGTCAGGATGAAGTCGGCGCCGAGCAGAAAGGCCGCGGCGGCCGCCTCCGGGGTGCCGATACCACCGGCGCAGCCGACGTGCACATGGTGGCCCGGCAGAGCGTGCTCGTCGCGCAGGCGAAGCACAGCGGGCAGCAGGATGAGCAGGTCGGCGGTGCTGCTCAGCCAGCCGCCGTCGGCCTCGACACACAGATCGTCGGCCATCGGCCGGCCTGCGGCCGCGCGGGCCTCCTCCTCGGTGACCTGCCCGTCCGCGATCAGCCGGGTGACCAGACGCTCGGGCGGCGGGGCGAGGAACTCGGCGGCGACATCGGTGCGGGAGACCTTGGCGATGATCCGGCCGCCGTTGAGGCGGAAGCGCACCAGGGCCGGAGTGATCAGGGGGAAGCCAGAGCACTCGACCAGGTCGACGCCGTGCCGCAGCAACAGGTCGACCAGTGCGTTCTCTTCCTCCGGCGCGCCATGGCGGTAGAGCAGATTGGCGCCGAAGGCCCCACCGAGACCCAGCTCGGCTGTGAGCCCCCGCAGTTGCCGGTCCACCTCGGCCAGGGGGAGCCCACCGGTCCCGAGGAAACCGAGCAGACCGGCCTTGGTGAGCGAGCGCAGCATCTCCTGGCCGGAGATGCCACCGTGGAGCGAGCCTGCCAGGTAGGCACGGCGCAGCCGATACCGCTCTCGGAAGCTCCGCGCGCCGAGGCTGTCGGCGCCGATCCCTGACGCGGGCACGGCAGGCGGTTGCGGAGCCGGCGGTACCGGGGCCGGCAGGGGCTCGGCGACGGCGCGAATCCGGGTGACCAGACGGGTGAGCACCCGGCCGGGGCCCAGCTCGACGAACTCGAAGTCGCCATGGCCCATCAGCCGGCGCACGGTCTCGGTCCAGCGGATCGGGGAGGCGATCTGCGCGGTCAGGGTCTGCGCGATCGCATCCGGCCGGTAGGGCTGGGCGTCAACGTTGGCGAGCACGGGGACGGCCGGCGGGTGCAGGGTGAACCGGCCGAGGAACGCGCCGAACTCCTCAGCCGTGCCGCGCATGTAGCGGGAGTGGAACGGCGCACTGACGTTGAGGCGGACGGTGCGGGCGCCGGCGGCCTCGAAAGCGGTACAGGCGGCGTCGATCTGCTCGGTCGGGCCGGAGAGGACGAACTGGTCCGGGGCGTTGTGGTTGGCCAGGTCGAGACCGCCGACGCCGGAGTCGGCGAGGACGCTGGTGACGGTCTCCTCGTCGCTGCCCACCACCGCGGCCATCCCGCCACCGCCGGCCGCCGCCATCAGCGCCCCGCGCCGCTGCACCAGACGCAGGCCGGTCTCGAAGTCGAAGACGCCGGCCGCGAACAGCGCCACGTACTCGCCGAGGCTGTGCCCGATCAGGTAGTCCGCCTGCTCCGGGTCCTGGGTGATGTGATCCAGGTACGCCAACGCGCTGACCACGTAGAGGGCGGGCTGGGTGTACTCGGTGCGGCCGAGCCGGCGCTCGGGGTCCGAGACGCACAGCTCCTCGATCGAGTAGCCGAGCACCCGGTCCGCGATGGCGGTCTGCTCGGGGAACTTCTCGAACAGTCCCTTGCCCATGCCTCTCTGCTGGGCCCCCTGGCCGGGGAAGCCGTAGACCTTCATGGCGCGTGCCTTCCTGAGCGCTGGTGTGTCGGGGACGGGTGCGGTCGCGGAAGCGGAAGCATGTTTCGGGGCGGCGAGCGCCAGGGCCCTGGTGAACAGGTCTGGGTCGTTCCCGAAGGGACTGAGCAGCGGCAGGGAGACCGAAGGCCCACCGGCCGGCAGGTTGCCGCGTGCGAAGTTGTGCAGGGTGCCGGAGGGCCCGAGGTCCAGGTAGAGGAACTCGCCGCGCCCGCGTAGCGAGGCCATCGCCCGCTCGAACTCAATGGGCCGGCGGGCAACCTGCCAGAAATGCTCGGCGGTGGCCCGCTCGACCCGGCGGCCGTCCACGCTGGAGATCCAGGGCAGGCTGGGCGGCGCGAACTCGACACCGTCGAAGACGCCACGGCAGGCGTCGAGCACCCCGTCCATCATGCTGGAGTGGTAGCCGTACTCGACCGGCACGCGCTGGTGCATCACGTCGGCAGCGCTCAGCGCCGCCTGGGCCCGGGCCAGCGCCCGAGTCGTGCCGGCGATGACGAAGTGGCCCGGATAGTTGCGGGCGGCCACTTCGCAGGCGCGCAGGGCGGGCAGTCGGTCCAGAATCTCGGGCCCGCTCAGGACGGCGAGCATTCCGCCGCGCGGCCCCGCCCGCAGCGCGTCGGCCTGGCGGACCAGCAGCCGCAGGCAGTCCCGCGAGGAGATGCTGCCCGAGACGACGGCCGCCGCGTACTCGCCCAGACTGGAGCCGAGCAAGTAGTCGGGCTCGACGCCCGCCGTCCGCAGGGTCTCCGCCAGGGCCAGCTCGATCATGACGATCGCCGGGTGGGTGATCCGGGTGTCGGTGAACTGGTCGTTCTTCCGCTTGGCCGGGTCGAACGTGTGGGCCAGGACCGACTCACCCAGCGCCTCGGCGGCCTCGGCGTCCAGCCGGCGCAGCACCGTACGGAACACGGGGTTGTCGTCGAACAGCTCCTTGCCCATCTGGTAGTACTGCGAGCCCTGCCCGGAGAACATGAACACGACGGGGAGGGAACCGGTGGGAGCCAGCCCGGCCCTTGGCGCCCTCATCGGTACGTGTCCCAGAACAGACCCCCCGCGGGGGCGGCGGCAGCCTGCGGGGCCGACGGTTCCGCGACGCCTCGGACGACCACCCGCCGGTTCAGCGCGGGCTGCGGCAGCGGGATCCGGCCGGGGTGGTACCCGACAGGGGCGGGGGCGAGCAGCAGGTGGACGTTGGTGCCGCCGTCGGCGAAGCAGTTGAGTGCGGCGAGCTGCGCCGAGTGGGGCCACGGACGGACCTCGCGCGGGAGGTACAGCGGCGAGGCGGCCATGTCGAAGTGGTCCAGCGGCACCTGTCCGGAGCCGAACGGCACCTGCTCCTGGTGGTGCAGCATCATGACCACCTTGATGAACGCGGCGATGCCCTCGGCGGCCAGCGGGTGGCCGATGTTCGGCTTGATCGAGCCGACGGCGACCGGCTGCCGCGATCCGTTGCGGTAGACCGACTCCACGGCCTTGAGTTCGAGCAGGTCGGTGACGGTCGACCCGGACCCGTTGGCCTCGACCCAGCCGATGTCCTGCGGGCCGTGGCCGCTGCGTGCCAACGCCTCGGCCATGACGTCCTTCTGAGCCTGGAGGTTGGGCGTGGCGGGGCCCGCGGTCCGGCCGTCGTTGTTGATGGCGATGCCGCGCAGGACGGCGAGCACCTGATCGCCGTCGGCCCGGGCCCGGTCCAGCGGCTTGAGGACGACGACGCCGATCCCCTCGCCCAGCACCAAGCCGGCCGCCCGGCCGTCGAACACATGGAATTCGGCGCCCGGGTTGAGCAGTCCGCGCTGCCCGAAGACCTGGTGCGCCCGGTCGTCGGCGAGCAGGCTCACTCCGGCGACCACGGCAGCCTCCAGGTCGCCCGCCCGCAGGGCCTGCACGGCCATGTCCATCGCCACCAGTGCCGAGGAGCAGGCGGTGTCGACCACGACGCTGGGGCCGCGGAGGTCGAAGAACTGCGAGATATTGGCGGAGAGGTAGTTCTGGCCGGTGACCACCACCGGGTTCCTGGCCTGCTCCAGCGTGACGGTGTCCGGTGTGTGGGTGGCCCGGCCGCCGACGTAGACGCCGACCCGGCGGCCCTTCAGGTCGGCCGGACGGTAGCCGGCGTGGTGGACCGCGCGGTGGGTCTCCTCCAGCAGCAGCAGCGCCTGCGGATCCATGGCCGCGACGTCGAACTCGGAGAGCAGGAAGGCTTCCGGATCGAAGGACAACACGCCGGGCAGCAGTCCGGCGTGATAGCCGACCGGACGGCCGAAGCGGCCGTCCGGGATGGGGCGGAGCGCCGAGCGGCCCTGGCGCAGCAGCTCCCAGTACGCGTCGGCCGAATCGGCGTCCGGGAAGCGGCAGGACAGGCCGACCACGGCGATGTCGGCACCGGACGCGGGCGTGCCGGACACGGCGGGCTCCACGGCGGGTGCGACGCGCTGCGCGGGAAGGCCGGCAGGCCCGGCGGTCACGGCTGGAACGGGCACGGCGGAGGGTACCGGAGCCGTGGCGGGGGCGGCGGACGCAGCCGGTACGGCGTCGCCGAACGCGGTCAGCAATGCCTCCCGGTGCTCTTCCGCGAGGTGCTGCGCGAAGCCGTCCGCCGTGGGGTGCTCCAGCAGGGCGGAGGGGTCGACCGTGACGTCGAGATGCTTGGCCACGGTCTGGACGAGCTGGGAGACCATGATCGAGTCGATGCCGAAGTCCTGCACCGGCACGTCGCCGCTCAGCTTGCCGCGCTCGAAGCGCAGCTCTTCCGCGAGGCGATCGAGCAGCCAGGAGGAGGCCGCCGCGACTGCTTCGCGTACCGCCGCCGGCGCGTCGGCAGCGGCGGGTGCCGGCCCCGACTCCGTGGCCGGTGCGGCAGGAGCCGTGGCCCCCTGCGGGACCGCGGTCCCCAGCCTCCGGTCCATCAGGAGCTCGGGACGCCACGCGGCGTCGGGCCGCGCGATCGCCGGCAGCACCACCCGGGCGCCGCTCGCCAGCGCCCGCTCCAGCAGGTCGAGGCCCTGCCGGTCGGTGAGCGTGGCGAGCCCCGAGGCCTGGTAGGCGGCGCTGCGCGCCTCCCCCATGCCGGTGTCCTTCCAGCTCGGCCACTCCACGCTGACCAGCGGCAATCCGTACGGACGAGCCTCGGCCACGGCGTCCAGGTAGGCGTTGGCCAGCGCATAGTCGCTCTGGCCGACGGCAAGCGCGGGGACGGTGGCAGCGACCGACGAGTAGAGCACGAACAGACGCAGCGGCTCGTCGCGGAAGACCTCCACCAGCGTGTCGACACCGAACACCTTGGGGCCGATCACCCGGTCCATGCCGGTCTGCGGCTTGCGTACGAACGCGGGGTTCTCGAAGTCGGTGAAGCCGGCGCTGTGGACGACCCCGCCGATGGGGCCGAGCCGCAGCTTGACCTCCGCGAGCGTCTTGGCCAGCGCCTCCCGCTCGTCCAGCGGAACGGCGATCACCTCCAGCTCCACGCCCTGGTCGACGAGTTCTGCCAGCGGGCGGAGTCTGCGCCCGAGCGGGCCGCCCGCCGCGATGTGCGCGGCCCACTCGCCGCGCGGCGGCAGCTCCTCTCGGCCGGTGAGGACCAGCTTGCGCACTCCGTGCTCCGCGACGAAGTGCCTGGCCGTCAGCAGGCCGATGCCCCGCGTGCCGCCGGTGATCCACAGGACGTGCCCAGCCGGGAACCGCGGCGCGCGCGCCGGGCCCGCGGGCAGCTCCCGCAGCTCGGCCCGGTGCCGCACGCCCCCGTACCAGGCGGTCTCGGCGGGCTCGTCGGCGCTCCTCAGCTCCTCGGTCACCGCGTGGACCACCTGCTCGTCCGAGGTGGTCCGCTCCAGCTCGACATGGCGGGAGCGCAGGTGGCGGTACTCGCTCTGGAGCATCCGGTACAGGCCGACGCGGGCCGCGCCGCCGAGACCGGCGGGGCTGCCGTCGGGGCCGGGCCGCGCGCCCCTGGAGACCAGCAGGGCCGTCAGCTCTCGGCTGCCCCGGTCGACCAGGTGCTGGAGCCAGCGCAGCCAGGTGGGCAGCACGGAGTGCACGGGCGGCAGCGCCGGGTCGGCGCAGCCGGCCAGGTCGACCACCGCGTCGAACCGCTCCCAGCGGGCAGCGGGGTCGGCGAGTTCGCGGGTGAGGAGATCAGGGGTGAGCACCTCGGCGGCCGGCAGGGCCGCGGCGAGCCGGGCGGCCAGCGCCTCGGTGCCGGGCAGGGCCAGGACGGCGGTCCGGGCGGGCGGTGTGGTGCGGGTGGTGGGCTCGGCGGGTGTCCACTGCCGGGTCAGCAGCAGGCCCTGCCGGGCGCGGCCGGCGTCCAGCGCGGCCAGCTCGGCGTCGGCGGCGGCCAGCCAGATCCGCTCGCCGTCGAAGGGGTAACCGGGCAGCGCGACCGGGCCGGGCCGGGGCCCGTGGTGCAGGGCCGTCCAGTCCACCCGGTGGCCGACGATCCAGGCGGCGGCGTATGCGGCGGGGTCGGCCGACAGCGTGTTCCCGGCGCCCGGGCGGCGCGGGTCGACGGTGCCGGTCCAGCTGCCGGCGGGCCTGCCGTCGGCCGCGAACTCCTCCAGCCGGCCGGCCAGTTCGTCCAGGTCGTGGAAGAGCACCGCGAACCGGTGGGCCATCGCCTCGCGGCCCGTCTGGAGGGTCCAGGCGACCTGCTGAGGGGTCGGGCCGGTGCCGTCGGCGGCGGCGGTGCGCAGGTGGGCGGCGAGCCGGCCCGCCTGGCGGGCCAGCCGGTCGGCGTCCCGGGCGGAGAGCACCGCCAGCTGCGGGCCGGCCGGGACCGCGGCGGCCGGGGTCCGCGGCTCGCCGACGTACTCCTGGAGGATGATGTGCGCATTGGTGCCGCCGGCCCCGAAGGAGCTGACGCCGGCGGTGCGGGGCCGTGGGGAGCCGTCCGGGTCGGTCCGGCGCGGCCAGGGCGCCCTCTCACGCTGTACCTCGAAAGGCGTCGCGCCGAAGTCGATGTTCGGATTGAGCCGGTCCGCGTGGAGCGAGGGGACCAACTCGCCGTGGCGCAGCTGGAGCAGCACCTTGGTGATCGCCGCGATACCGGCCGCCGACTCGGCGTGCCCGATGTTGGACTTCACCGAGCCGATCGGCAGCCGCTCGGGCAGGTCCCCCTCGAAGGCCCGCAGCATGCCGTTGACCTCCACCGGGTCGCCGAGCGCGGTGCCGGTGCCGTGCGCCTCCAGGTAGTCCAGGTCGGCGGGGCGCAGCCCGGCGCGCTCCAGCGCGGTCCGCACCAGGTCGCCCTGCGCCTGCGGGTTGGGCACGCTGTATCCGGCGCCCGCGCCGCCGTGGTTGACGGTGGATGCCTTGACGACGGCCAGGATGCGGTCGCCGTCGGACAGCGCCGCGTCCAGGCGCTTGAGCAGCACGGCACCGGAGCCCTCCGCGGGGACGTAGCCCGTGCCGCCCTCGCCGAAGCTGCGGCAGCGGCCGTCCTCGGCCAGGAACCCGCGCTGGGCGAGCTGGAGGAACTTCACCGGGTGGCTGGAGATGTTGACGCCGCCGGCGACGGCGACCTCGCAGTCCCCGTTGCGGATGGCCAGGCAGGCCTGGTGGATGGTGACCAGCGACGAGGAGCACATGGTGTCCAGGGCGACGCTGGGCCCGGAGAAGTCGAAGAAGTAGGACACCCGGTTGGCCACGGAGGCGTAGGAGGAGGACGTGGCGAAGCCCTCGCCGCGCAGTGCCTCCTGCACGCCGTACAGCTGGTAGTGGCCGTACATCATGCCGACGAAGACGCCGGTGCGGCTGGAGCGCAGCCGCTCGCGGGTGTAGCCGGCGTCCTCCAGCAGGTGCCAGACGGTCTCCAGGAACACCCGCTCCTGCGGGTCGGTGTGCTCGGCCTCGATCTGCGACATGCGGAAGAACAGCGGGTCGAAGCGGTCGGCGCCGGGGACGAAGCCGCCCCATTTGCCGTAGGTCTTGCCGAAGACGGACTTGACCGGGTCGTAGAAGACCCCGTGGTCCCAGCGGCTACCCGGAATCTCCTCGACGTTGTCCCGGCCGGCGCGCAGGTTGCGCCAGAACTCGTCCACGTCGTCCGCCTGCGGGTAGCGGCCCGCGACACCGATGATCGCGATGTCGTCGTCGCCGGTGGCGGGCCGGACGGATGCGCCGGCCGCGCCCTCGGGGACGGGCTGTGCGGCGTGCTCCGGGACACGCGGGCCGAGTGACTCCGGCGCGGGCGCCGCGGGGATCCCGACGGCGGGCGCGGTGAACGCCTCCGGGTGCGCGGCGGCCAGATGACCGGCCAGTTCACGGACCGTCACATACTCGAACAGCAGGGTCTTCGAGAGCGGGCCGCAGTGCTCCTCCAGCCGCCGGATCAGGCTCATGGTGATCAGCGAGTCCACGCCGTAGCGGTCGAACGGCTCCGTGACGACGATCTCCGTCTCGGGCTGCTTCAGCTCCTCCGCGAGCAACCGGAGCAGGAGCCGCTCGGCCTGGCCCTGCGTGGCGGCGGGGGCCTTCGGTGCGGCGGCGGCTTCCGCCTTCGGGCGCAGGGCCTCGCCGTCCAGCGCGGCGAGCACTCGGGACGGGTCGCCCGGGGTCAGCAGCAGCCGCGGCGCAGCGGTCGCCAGGGCGCGCTCCAGTGCCTCCATTCCCGCTGCGGCGGGCACCGGACGCATGCCGAGCACCCGCGTCATGTACGTCTCGGCGGCGGCGTCGATCCGCATGCCGCCGTCCGACCAGACCGGCCAGGCGGCGGCGAGGGTGCGGCCGCGTCGTTCGCCCTGACGGCGCTGCTGTTCGCGCCGCTCGGCGAAGTGGTCGAGGAAGGCGTTGGCGAAGGCGTAGTCGGTCTGGCCGGCGTTTCCGAACGCGGTTGCCGCGGAGGAGAGGGCCACGAAGTAGTCCAGAGGTTCGTCTTGCGTCGCTTCGTCCAGCAGCACCGTCCCGTGCACCTTCGCGGCCAGCACCGCCTCGGCGTCCGCCCGGTCCTTGCGCAGCAGCAAGCCGTCCCTGAGCACCCCGGCGGCGTGCAGGACTCCGCTCACCGAACCGTGTGCCCGGCGGGCCTCGGTGATCAGCGTGCGCACGCCGTCGGCGTCGGCGACGTCGGTCTGCACGACGTGGGCTCCGATGGCCTCGATCCGGCCACGCACCTCGGGCCGGGGAGCGGTCCTGGCAGCGAGCACGATCCCCCCGCCGGACAGCCCGGCGGCGCGCCGGACGGTGGCGATGTGCTCGGCGAGCAGCAGGCCCAGGGCACCGGTGCCGCCGGTGATCACATGGGCTCCCGACCCCGTGAACGCCGACCCGTCGGTGGCGGGCAGGCTCACCTGGCGCCAGGAGCGGTGGGCCCGGCCCGCCTCGTCGATCCGCAGCTCGGGCTCACCTTCGGCGCCGAGTTCGGCCACCACCGCGTCGACGAGCGAGTTGGCCGCGACGGCCAGCACGCCGAAGTCGACCGCGGGGTGCTCCAGCCTCACCGAGCGAGCGAACGCGGCCATCGCCGGGTCGGCGGGCGACGCGGCCGGCTCCCGATACGCCCAGAGGTAGCGCAGCGCGCCGCGCCGCTCCCGCTGCCAGGCTTGCAGGAAGGCCATGGCCGTGTGGAAGCCGTGCTCCACCGCGCGGCCCGGCTCGGTGTGCTCATTGGCCAGATGCACCACGTGCGCCTGCCCGGACGGCAGGGCGCGCACCGTCGCCTCGGCGTCGAAGCTCGCACCCGGCTCGGTCCGCCGGACGGTCACGCCCGCCGCGGCCAGGGCGTCACTCAGCGCGGCGCCCTGCGAGCCGGCGTCCAGCACCACGACGGTCCGGGCGGGGTCACGCCGGACCCGCGGGGCGGGCCGCCAATACGGTTCGTAAGCGGAGACCGTGTCCGCCGCGGGCACCGCGCGGAGCGTGAAGGCGTCGATCGCGGCGACCACCTCGCCGGTCCGGTCCAGCAGCGCGACGTCGAAGCAGAGCGTCCCGGCCGGGGCCGGACGCGCCGACGGCGTGGCGTGGGCGTACACCTGCTCCGGCAGCTCGGCGTACAGCCGGACCGAGCCCAGCGAGAACGGCAGATACGGCAGGGGGTTCGCCGGGTCGCCCGCGCCGGGGGCGAGCCGGCCGGCCGTCTGGAGGGCCGCGTCCAGCAGCGAGGGGTGGAACACGTACTCGTCCGCGTCCGCGTGCCGCTGCGCCGGGAGCCGCAGTGTCGCCAGGACCTCGCGCTCGCCCTCGGCGAGTTCCTCGATCACTTGCAGGCTCGGACCGTAGTCGAAGCCCAGCCGGGAGAAGCCCTCGTAGCAGCTCGCACCGCTGTGGTGGCGTGTGCAGCGCGCGTGTGCGGCCGCGAGGTCGACGGGGGCGGGACGGTTCCCGGGCTCTCCGAACACCAGGGTTCCGCGGGCGTGTACCTGGGCGCCGTCCCCGGCGCTGTGCACCTCGAAGGACGCCGCCGCGCGGTCACCGGTGACGCGCACGTCCAGCCGCTGCTCACCGGGGGCGGAGAGCCGCACCGGAGCGGCCCACACCAGGCCGTCGACCCCGCGCACCGGATCGCCGCCGGCGGCCAGTTCACCGGCGAGCCGGGCCATCTCCAGGTACGCCACTCCGGGCAGCACCGGCTCGCCGCCGACCATGTGGTCCCGCAGGAAGAACTCGTCGCCGGTGAGCGTCTTGGCGAAGGCCTGCTCGCCGAAGGTGGAGACATTGGCGTCCAGCAGGGTCGCGTGCAGTCGGGCCGGGGTCCGCTCGGCCTCCGGTGCCGGGGTGGCTCCCGGGGCGACCCAGTGCCTGGTCCTGGCGAACGGGTAGGGGGGCAGGTGCACCCGGCGGCGGGCCGCGCCGCGGTGCAGGGCCGACCAGTCGACCTCGGCGCCCTCCAGCCACTCGGCCGCGAGCGCGTTCAGGTCCCCGGTCCGGGTGGCCGGGCGCGCGGTGAGGCTCGGCGCTGCCTGCCCGGTGCGCACCGCCGAGGGATGGCCGGCCAGGTGTGCGGCCAGCTCGGCGCGCAGGGCGGCGGTGTCCTCGGCGACCACGGCGAGCCGGTGCGCCATCGGCTCACGGCCCACCTGGAGGGTGTACGCGAGATCTCCGAGCGGGACGTCGTGCTCCGTCAGGTGGTCTGCGAGCCGCTGGGCGGTGTGCCGCAGCGCCTCCGGGGCGCGGGCGGAGAGCACGAACAGCTGCTGAGCCGCACGCTCCTCGCGGGTGGCCTGCATGTTCGGTTCCTCCAGCACGATGTGCGCGTTGGCCCCGCCGAATCCGAACGAGCTGACCCCGCCGCGCCTGGGCAGTTCGCCGCCGGCGGCAGCGCGGAGTCGCGGCCAGGGCCGGGGGGTGGCGGCGACCTCGAACGGGCCGCCGTCGAGTTCCAGATAGGGGTTCCGCTCATGGAAGTGCAGGCTGGCGGGAATGGTGCCGTGCCGCAGCGCGAGTACGACCTTGAAGAGCCCGGCGATGCCCGCCGCGGCCTCCAGGTGGCCGATGTTGGTCTTGACCGACCCGATGGCGCAGCCGGGCGCGGCCTGGGTCCCGCGCTCGGCGCGCAGCCGGCGGAAGGCCGTACTCAATCCGGTGGTCTCGATCGGGTCGCCCAGCGCGGTGCCGGTGCCGTGCGCCTCGATGTAGCCGACGGTCTCCGGCGGCACGTCGGCGGCGCGGTAGGCCTCGATCAGGAGGTCGGCCTGGGCATCCGGGTTGGGGGCGGTGAGCGAGGTGGTTCGCCCACCGTGGTTGACCGCGACCGCCTTGATCACCGCGTGTACGGCGTCGCCGTCGCGCTGTGCCGGGCCGTTCGGCTTGAGCAGCACCACTCCGGCACCCTCGCCCCGTACGTAGCCGTCGGCCCGGCTGTCGAAGGTCTTGCACCGGCCGTCGGGGCTGAGCATCTCGCCCGCGCTCAGCGCCTCGTACACGGTCGGCGAGAGGATCAGGCTGACCCCGCCCGCGATCGCCACGTCGCAGGTGCCGTCGCGGAGCGCGGCGCAGGCCTGGTGGACGGCGGTGAGCGAGCCGGAGCAGGCGGTGTCCACGGCGATGCTGGGGCCGCGCAGGTCCAGCAGGTAGGAGATCCGGTTCGGGATGACCGACAGTGCCGCGCCGGTGATGGTGTGGCCCTCGGTGCCGCGTCCGGCGGCCCGTTGGACCTCCAGGTAGTCGGAGTTGGTGGCCGCGACGAACACGCCGACGCGCTTTCCGGCCAGCTGGGACGGACGGTAGCCGGCGTCCTCGATGGCCGACCAGACCACTTCCAGCATCAGGCGCTGCTGGGGGTCCATCAGCTCCGCCTCGCGCGGGGAGATGCCGAAGAAGGCGGCGTCGAATCGGTCCACGTCGGGGGTGAAGCCGCCCCAGCGCGAGCGGGAGCGCGGCTGCTGCCGCCAGTCCCAGCGGTCGGCCGGGACCTCGGCCACCAGGTCGTCGCCGTCGGCGAGATGGCCCCAGAATTCCTTGAGGTCCCTCGAGCCGGGCAGCCGCCCGGCCATGCCGATGACCGCGATGTCGCCGTCGTGCCGCCGCCCGGCCGGTGCCTCGGCGGCGGGCGACTCGGCGGCGGGCTTCCGGACGGTGGTGCCGAACCGGACGGCGAGCTCTGCGGGGTGTTGTCGCCACAGGTGGTCGGCGAGCGCGGCAAGCGTGCCCCGGCGGTAGAACAGTGTGGGGTAGACCTCGATGCCGTACGCCTTCCGCAACTCGGTGCTGAGCCCGGTGAGGCTCACCGAGTTCATGCCCATCTCACCGAACGGGGTGTGCGGACCGATCTCCTCGGGACGCAGCCCCGCCAGCCGGGCGACCATCCCGGCCAGCTCGGCCACCAGCGCCTCGGCGCGGCCCGCCGGTTCGGCCGGGCTCTCGGGCGGTTCGTGGCCCGCCACCCCGAAGCGAGCCCGCAGCTCGGCCAGGGGCAGCTCGGCCAGCGTGGTGCGGTCCACCTTCTCGTTGAGGGTGCGCGGGAAGCCGGTCACCCGGATCAGCGCGTCCGGAACCATGTGGTCCGGCAGCCAGGCCGCAAGCTCTTCCCTGGCCGGGTCGGCGGCACCGTCGGCGCCTACGTAGCAGGCCAGCAGGGAGTGGCCGCCGCCCTGGTCGCGTGCCACCACGACCGCCTCGCGTACACCGTCCAGGCGGCGCAGGGTCGCCTCGATCTCCTCCAGCTCCACCCGGAAGCCGCGTACCTTGACCTGGGAGTCGATCCGGCCCAGGTATTCGATCCGCCCGTCGGCGAGTCGGCGGACCAGATCCCCGGTGCGGTACATCCGCGCGGTGTCCACGCCGGCGAACGGATCGTGCAGAAAACGCTCGGCGGTCAGCTCGGGGCGGCCCAGGTAGCCCTCGGCGACGCCGTGGCCGCCGATGTAAAGCTCACCGCCGACGCCGACCGGAACGGGCCTGCGCGCGCTGTCGAGCACATGGAGCCGGGTGTTGGCGATCGGAGTGCCGATGGTGACGCGGTCGCCGGGGCGGAGCCGGCTCGCCGCCGACCAGATGGTGGTCTCGGTGGGGCCGTAGAGGTTCCACACCTCGCGGTTGCCAGCCACCAGTGCCGCGGCGATGTCGTCGGGAAGCGCCTCGCCGCCGCAGAGCACGGTGAGCCGGGGGCTTCCCTGCCACCCGGCGGCGAGCAGCATGCTCCAGGTCGCCGGGGTCGCCTGCATCACCGTGGCCGTGCCGCGCTCGACAGCCTCCCGCAGCCGGAGTCCGTCGCGGGCGGTCTCGGTCGGCAGCACCTCCACCGTGCCGCCGGTGATCAGCGGCAGGTAGAGCTCCAGGCCGGAGATGTCGAAGCAGACCGTGGTCAGGGCCAGCAGCGTGTCCGCGGGCCCGAATCCGGGCTCCCGCGCCATCGACCACAGGAAGTTGGTGAGCGCGCGGTGCGGGACCTTGACGCCCTTGGGCCGGCCGGTCGAGCCGGAGGTGTAGATGACGTATGCGGTGTCCGACGGCCCGGCGGCCCCGGGCGAGGGGGCGGCGGGCGGCTGCTCCTGCCCGTCGACGAGCAGCCGGGGCACCTCGCCGTACTCGCTCCGGATGCCGGAGGAGGTGAGCATCAGGTGCAGTCCGGCGTCCTCGGCCATGTAGGTGAGGCGCTGCGCCGGGTACGAGGGGTCGAGCGGGACGTACGCGCCGCCGGCGGCCTGCACGGCGAGCAGTGCCACGGGCAGGTCGGCATCGCGCGGAAGCAGGACACCGACGGTGCGGCCCCGGCCGACGCCGGCCGACGTGAGGCGGGCCGCGAGGGCCTCCACCCGCTCCGCCAGCCGACGGTACGTCAGCTCGGTGCCCTGGTGGCGGACCGCCACTGCCTCCGGCCGTGCCTCGGCCTGGCGCCGGACCAGCTCCCAGACCAGGGTGTCGGCCGGGTAGTCCGCGGTGGCGGGCTGGGTGATCTGCGCCCGCTCGTCCTCGGTCAGCAACGCCAGTTCGCCGACCGCGGTGCCGGGCGCGCTCACGGCGTCGGCGAGCAGCGTGACGAAGTGCTCCCCGAAGCGCTCCACCGTGGCGGCGTCGAAGAGGTCCGCATCGTACTTGAGCGAGTAGCGGCAGCCCTCTGCTTCCTCGACCACCTCCAGGGTCAGGTCGAACTCGCCCTCCTGGTGGACGCCCTGGACCGGGCCGCGCACCACGCCCTCGTGCCGCGCGCCACGCGTCCAGTTCTGGAAGTAGAAGGCGACGTTGAACGGCGCTCCAAAGGCGCCCGGGTCCGCCTTCCTCAGCTCCTCGGCGAGGGTGATCAGCGGGTAGGCACTGTGCTCGAGCGCGCCCAGCACCGTCCGGTGGACGCGGCGCAACAGGGCCCGGAAGTCCTCACGGCCGTCGATCCGCTCGGCCAGGACCACCATGTTCATGAAGTAGCCGAGCACGTCGTCGTAGCCGCCGGCCGGGCGGCCCGCGGTCGGCGTGCCGACGGCGATGTCGTTCTGGTCGCTGTAGCGGTGCAACAGCGCGAGGTAGCCCGCCAGTACGACGCCGAACAGCGAGGTCTGTTCCGCTGTGGCCACTGCCCGGGCCCGCTCGGCCACCGCCGACGGGATGTGCCCGTCGACGCTCGCGCCCCGGAAGCCGGGCACCGGCGGGCGCGGCCGGTCCAGCGGCAGGGGCACAGTGGTCTGCCGGCCGCGCAGCCGCTCCACCCAGTACGCGCGCAGGCGCCGGCCCTCGTCGCCGGCGAGCAGTTCGCGTTGCCAGGCCGTGAAGTCGGCGTACGTGCGGGCGGGGCGGTCGCCGGACGGCAGGCCGCCTTCGCGGACCCTGCGGTAGCCGCTCTCCAGCTCGGCCAGCAGCAGGGCGATGGACACCCCGTCGAAGACCAGGTGGTGGAAGGTCAGCAGCAGCGCGTGGCGGCCGTCGCCGAGGGTGTACAGCGTGGCACGCAGCAGCGGGCCGTCGGCGAGGTCGAAGGGGCGCCGCAGGTCGGCCCGCATCCGCTCGCGCAGCTCGGCCTCGGTCACGGAGGTCAGGAAGACCTGCTGGAACGGCAGTTCCGGTTCGGCCGCGATCCGGGCGAACGGCCCGTCCTCGCCGGTACGGACGGTGGCTCGTAGCTCCTCGTGCCGGTCGAGCAGATCCTGGAGGACCACCCGCAGGGCCAGCACATCGAGGTCGCGGTCGAGCCACAGGGCGAGCGGCAGATTGTAGGCGTAGTTGCCGGGGGCGATCCGCTCGATCACCCACAGCGCCCGCTGGCCTTCGGAGAGTTGATGGGTACTCAGTTCGAGGTCGGTGCGGGGGCACAGGACCACCTCCGCCGCTGCGGCGGCCGCGGGCACGGCGGAGGGTGCGGACGTCGCCGGTGCGGCGGACGCCGGAGATGCGGCGGACGTCGGAGATGCGGCCGGCGTCGGAGATGCGGCCGGCGTCCGGGCGGCGTCGGCGAGCCAGCCCGATCCGAGGTGGCCGGCCAGCTCGCGCAGGGTCGGGTGCTCGAAGAAGGCACCCAGCGGCACGCTGACACCGAAGGCCTCGTCCACCGCCGAGACGATCTTCATCCCGCTGAGCGAGTCGAAGCCGTAGTCGGCCAGCGGGCGGTCGGGGTCGATCCGTTCCTCCAGCTTGAGGATCCGCTCCACCAGCACGCGAAGGCGCTCGCCGACCGCGTCGGCGCCGTCCGCCGGTAGGGCCGCCGCCGTGTCCCGGGGAGCGGACGGGGTGGCCGGCGCCGCGCTCAGCACCACGCCGTCGCTCTCGGCCACCAGCACGGTCTGGCCCAGCTCGGCGCCGTCCGCGCCGAGCGCCCTGACCTCGGTGTAGCCCTCCTCGCGGAGCAGCCTGATCCAGCCTTCGGGCGAGGCCAGCGGCGAGTCGGTCATGCGCAGCTCGCCGTCGTCGAACAGCCACCAGCCCTCCAGCACACCGCCGCCGATGGTGAGCAGCGGCCGGACGGAGGTCAGCTCGTTGAGTACCAGCCAGCCGCCGGGCCGAAGCAGCGCCTTGGCCTTGCGCAGGGTGGCCCGCAGGTTCCGGGTGGCGTGCACCACGTTGGTGGCCAGCACCAGGTCGGCCGAGCCGGGGGTGAAGCCTTGTTCGGCCAGCCCGCGCTCCAGGTTGAGCACCTCGAAACGGGCGAACGGGTAGCGTGCGGCGAAACGCTCGTGACCGTACTCCAGGAAACGCGACGAGATGTCGGTGAAGGTGTAGCCGACCTGGCCGGGGTGGTCGGCCAGTACGGGCAGCACCCGCTCACTGGTGGCACCGGTACCGGCGCCCAGCTCCACCACCTGGACCGCCTCGCCGTCCGGCAGTTGCGGCAGCCGTAGCTCCAGGAAGCAGCGGACGGTGTCCCGCACCAGCAGGTTGAAGGAGTCGGTGAGCGGGTTGCCCTTGTAGAAGTTCTGCACCAGCTTCATGGAGGAGCCGGGGAACATGATCTCGGTGGCGCCGACCTCACCGCGCAGGATCCGCGGGTATGCCTGGAGGAACAGGCGGTTGAGCGTGACCGTCGGCTCGATGTCCGGGTACTCGGTCGCGAGCCGGTCGAACTCGGCCTCCCAGCCGTCCGCCGCCTCGGCCTGCACCACCTCGTCGACGGCGGCGGTGGTGGTGACCCGGTCGCCGTCGCGGGTCAGGAACCCGGCGCCGGTCAGAATGTTGAGCAGCGCCTCGTGCAGGCGCTCGAACCTGTCCAGGATGCGAAGCGTGCCGCGCAGTTCCTCGACGGTGTGCCGCTCGCCGGAACGCCGGAGGACGCCCATCCGCTGGTAGACACCGAGCAGCATGGGTGCGGACACCTCCTCCAGCTCCTCGTACCCGGCGAGCACCCGGAGGGCGGCGGGATCGGTGCCCACTGCGGCTTCCAGACGACCGGCCGCATCGGCCAGCGCGGCCGGGTGACCACCGGGCAGTGCTCTGCCGTCGAGCGCCGGGTCGTGCCCCATGGCCTCCAACGCCCGGCGGTCGGCGCGGATCGGCATCGCCTGCGGCAGGGCGCTGCCCAGAATGCGCCGCACGGCGGCGATGCCTTCAGCGGCGCTGAAGTCGCTGATGCCCAGGCCGGCGAAGATCTCCGCGAGACCGGGCTGGGCACCGGAGCCGACCTGACCCCAGTAGCCCTGGTTGATCACGGTGACCGGGAAGTCCAGCCGCTCGCGCAGGAACAGCGCGTAGGCGTCCTCGGTCGCCGAGGCGCAGATGTAGGCGCCGTTCCCGGCGAAGCTGCCGAAGGAGCCGGCCGAGGAGAAGAAGGCCAGGAAGTCCAGCCGCTCCTCGGCGACGGCGGCGGCCAGTGCGGTCGCGCCCTGGATCTTCACCCGGGTCGCCGCGGTGAAGGCGGTCTCGTCGAGTTCGGCGAGCGGATGATTGTCGAAGACCATGGCCGCGTGCACGACACCGTGCAGTGCGCCGAACCGACCGTGTGCCTCGGCGACCGCCGCCGCCAGGTCCTCGGTGGAGCAGGCGTCGCCGCGGACGTGGGCGACGTCCCCGCCGTACGCGCGGATCTCCGCGGCGGCGGCCTGCTGCTCGGGGCCCGGCTCGCTCCGGCTGAACCAGACCAGCCGGGCCCGGTGCCGCCGGGCCAGATCCAGGCTCAGCTCACGGGCGATCCCGCCCGTGCCGCCGATCAGCAGGTAGACGCCGCCGTCCCGGAACACCTCACCGGCCTCGGGCAGTTCGACTCTGCCGAGCCTGCGCGTGTAGCGGGCACCACCGCGCAGGGCCACCATCCGGCCCGTGCCGTCGAGCGGCTCGGCCAGGATCGCGTCCACGAGACCGCGCAGGCCGGTCTCCCCGGCGGCCTCGGCCGACGCGAAGTCGACGGCCACGGTGCGGAGTTCGGGGCGTTCCTTGGGCGCGACCTGGAGCAGACCGTGCATACCGGCGGAGAACGGGTTGCCGGCCGTGCTGCCGGCGACCGCGTGCACATCGCTGGTGACCACGACCACCCGGTCGGCGTCTTCACCGCGCAGCAGCCGGAAGAGGGACAGCGAACCGTACCGCACGTGATCGGTGACCTCGCGGGCGCCGACGCCGTCGGCCACCCGTGCCCCGACCCCGCCGAGGTGGACCACCAGGTCGGCGCCGCCGATGCGGTCGAGCCAGGCATCGTCGGGCTGCTCGTCCAGCCGGACCAGCTCCACCCGGGTGCCCGGGCGGCGGGCCGCGATGGCCTCGCCGAGCGGGAGCGATGCCTCGGTCACCAGGACGACGATCCGGTCCGCGTGCGGCACGGTCCCGGCGGCCGGCGCCTGCGCCCGGACCCAGAGCGGACGGTAGAAGTCCGGCACGTCCGCCTCAGGGAGCGCCGGTTCGGCGGCCTCGGGCACGCGTACCGCGGGGGCCGGCTCGGGAATCCAGCAGCGCAGGCGCGCGAACGGGTAGCCCGGCAATTCGATCCGGCGGGCGGCCGAGGCGGTGATCCGCGACCAGTCGACCACGGCCCCGGCCACCCAGCACTCGGCCACCGCAGGCAGGTCACGGCGGGTCAGCGCCTGGTCCAGGGCCGCGGCCTCGTCGCCGGTGAGCTGCACCCTGGCGCGCGTGGCCCGGCCGGTGCCGACCCGGCCGTCGGTGCTCCCGCCCGCGTACGCCTCCAGCAGCCCGGCGGCCTCGGCCACCGAACCGGCGGCCAGGGCCAGGCGGAACTCGTATCCGGTACGGCCCGACTGAAGGGTGTGGGCGACATCGGCGAGCCGCGGGCCACGGCCGTCGGCAGCCGCCTCGCGGGGCCGGGCGGCGGCCAGTTCCCGGGCCACCGCCCCGATGGTGTCCGCAGCGACAGCGGCGGGCAGCTCGATGCCCGTCTCGGCGGCCAGCAGAGCGTGGTAGCGGGCACGCTCGGTCACGCCGAACCCGCAGTCGGCCAGTTCGGTGCCGAGGTCGAGGAACTCCGGCGCCACACCGACCGTTTCCGCGGCCAGTCGCAGGCACAGGCGCTGGGCGTCCGCGAGGGCGTCCGTGTCCCCGTCGGCCTGCGGCTCGGTGCTCCGGCGCAGGAAGGCCGCCAGGTCCGCGGCGTAGGCCAGCAGCCGGTCCTCGCTCTTGGCGGAGAGCACCAGGAGCTGCTCCTGCGCGGCCTCCACCGGATGCGGCGGACCGGTCGGCAGGTACTCCTCCATGACCAGGCAGGCGTTGGCGCCGCCGCCACCGAAGGAGCTGATGACGGCGCGCAGGGGCTGCTGCCCGGTCGTGCCGTCCGCACCGGGCCGCTCCAGGCGCGTCCACGGCTGGAGGGCCTGCTGCACCTCGAAGGGCGTACCGGCGAAATCGATCTCCGGGTTGAGGCGCGCCGAGTGCAGCGAAGGAACCAGTTTCCCGTGCCGGAACTGGAGCAGCACCTTGGTCAGACCCGCGATGCCGGCCGCCGACTCCAGGTGGCCGATGTTGGACTTGACCGAGCCGACCGCGACCGTCGGCCGCTCCGCGCGGCGCGCCGGGTCCATCCGTCCGCCGAAGGCCTCGGTCAGTCCCGCGATCTCGATCGGATCGCCGAGCGGGGTGCCGGTCCCGTGCGCCTCGACGTAGCCGATGGTCTCCGCTGCCGTCCCGGCGCGCTTGAGTGCGGCGCGGATCACCTCGGTCTGCGCGGCCGCGCTCGGCACGGTGTAACCGCCGGTCTTGCCGCCTGCGTTGATACTCGAACCGCGGATCACCCCGAGGATCCGGTCGCCGTCGGCGATCGCGGCGGCCAGCGGCTTGAGCAGCACGGCGCCGACGCCCTCGCCGTCGACGAAGCCGTCCGCGTCGGCACCGAAGGCCTTCAGCCGGTCGTCGTGCGAGATCATCCCGCGCTGCGCCAGGGTGCGCAGATGCATGGGGTGCAGGATGAGGTTGACTCCGCCCGCGATCGCGGTGGCGCACTCGCCGCTCCGCAGGCTCTCGCAGGCCAGGTGGATTGCGGTCAGCGAGGCCGAGCAGGCGGTGTCCACGGCGAGGCTGGGGCCGGTGAAGTCGAAGGTGTAGGAGACCCGGTTGGCGATCGACCAGTGGTTGGAGTGGGCGTCGGTCCGCACGCCCAGCGCGCTCGCCTCGCCGCCCATCCACTCGTAGTTGCTGTTCATCACACCGACGAACACCCCGACCGGGCCTTGGGCCACCAGCCGGGCGGCCGGGTAGCCGGCGTCGTCCAGGACCGCGGCCGCCGTCTGGAGGAACAGCCGCTCCTGCGGGTCCATCGCCTCCGCGTCCGCGGGTGAGATCTGGAAGAACAGCGGGTCGAACTTGTCGACGTCGTCCACGAATCCGGCCCACTTGCTGTAGCCGCCGTGCGTGCCGGTCGGGTCGTAGTGCGCGTCCGCGTCCCAGCGGTCCGCGGGCACTTCCCGGATGCAGTGCCGGCCCGCGACCAGGTTGTCCCACAGCTCGCCGACCGTCCCGGCCATCGGGTAGCGGCCGGCGACGCCGACGATCGCCACGCCCTCGCTCCCCGGTGCCGGGGAGGAGGCCCGGGTCAGCAGGCTCAGCAGCAGCCTTCGCTTGTCGTCCACAGTTGCTCTCTTCTCCCAGTTCATCGGGGTCGGCCGCCGCGGGCCGGGTGCGTCACCGCCGGTGGGACGCCGGGTCAGGCCATGCCGGGTGCCCCGGCTGGGCGATCGCCGGTGTGCGCCTCGGCGGTACGCAGTCGGGTCACTCGGGACTCCGGGGCCGCCGCGATCCGGTGCAGCAGTTGCCCGTAGGACCACGCCATGTCCTCGGCCGTGCTCCTGGCGAACAGGTCGGTGCTGTACTCCAGGTTTCCGTCGAGCCCGGAGTCCGTCTCCCGCACCACCAGGTTCAGGTCGTACCTGGCCGTCCCGGCCTCGGTGGGAAGGGGGCTGATCTCCAGATCCGTGGCCCCGCTGCCGTCGCCGCCCTCGGTGGTCGGCGCCGGGAGCAGGTTGAACATCACCTGGAACAGCGGGGAGTGAGCCGGATCGGGCTCGGGGACAAGGGCTCCGGCCAGTTCGGCGAAGGGCAGGTCCTGGTGCTGGTGGGCCTCGGTGGTCACGCGCCTGGCCTGCGCCAGAACGTCGGAGAAGGCGCGGTCCGGGCCCACGTCCAGCCGAAGGACCAGCGAATTGACGAAGTAACCGACGAGTTGCTCCAGGTCGGCGCCGGGCCGGTTCGTCACCGCTGTGCCGATGGCGAGGTCGTCGTCCTCGGCATGACCGCCCACCAGGACGGCGTACGCGGACAGCAGCAGCATGTAGAGGGTGACGTTCTGCTCCTGGCAGACGCGCCTGAGCCGGCCGAGCAGTTCGGACGGCACCTGGAGCGGCACCGAGGAACCCTGGTGGCTCTTGACCGGGCCGCGCCGGTAGTCGGTGCGCAGCGACAGGCAGGCCGGCAGGCCGTCCAGTTGCCGCCGCCAGTACTCCTCCTGGCGGAAGAGTTCGGTGGCGTCGACGATGCGGTGCTGCCGGCGCGCGAAGTCCGCGTACTGAAGCGACAGTGTGGGCAGGTGCGGCTCGTCGCCCCGGCTCAACGCGCGGTAGGTCTCCACCAGTTCCGCCAGCACGATGTTCACCGACCAGCCGTCGAACACGCCCCACGGCCGGGTGAGCACGGCGAGGTGCCTGGTGTCCGACAGGGCCAGCAGATGGGCCCGGATCATGTAGGTGTCGTCCGCGGCGAAGGGCCGGGCCCGTTCGGCGCGCAGCCACTCCGTCGCGGCCGCCTCCGAGGCCGCCTCCGCCACGCTCACCTCGTAGCCGGCGCTGTCGTTGACGCGCTGCGTCACGGTGCCCTCGTGCCGGACGTAGCTGGTGCGCAGTACGGCATGGCGTTCCACCAGGGAGCGGACGGCGCGTGCGTAGGCGTCGCGGTCCAGCGCTCCTTCGACCCGGAAGGCCAGTTGCACGTTGTAGTGCGCGGTGCCCAGGTGCTCGGGCCGGTTGAGGAACCACAGGTCCCGCTGTTGCAGGGACAGGGGTGCCGCACCCGGCTCCCGGACGTCCGCGGCGGTGTCCGGCTCCTCGCTCCGCGGGCCCGTCGGCTCCTGCTCCAGGGCGTCGGCCAGTTCCTCGACGGTGGCGCCGCTGAAGATCAGCTGGAGCGGCAGCTCCGCGCCCGTCTCCCTCTTGACCTGGAGGATGAGCCGGGTGGCGAGCAGCGAGTGCCCGCCGAGGTCGAAGAAGTTGTCCTGAAGCCCGACGCGGGTCAACCCCAGGACCTCAGCGATGATCCGGCACACGGTCCGCTGCGCCCGAGTGGTCGGCGCGACGTAGGTCTCCTTGGCCACGTCGCCCTCGTCCGGGACGGGCAGCGCCCGCTTGTCGATCTTGCCGTTCGGCGTGACGGGCAGCTCCTCCATGAGCACGAACGCGCTGGGGATCATGTAGTGCGGCAGGCTCGCCGACAGATGTTCCTTGAGCATCCGGGCCGTCGACGGGCCCAGTCGGCCGATCTGGGGCATGTTCGTCAGGCGCGCGGCGCCGTAGCGGGCACGTGCCCGCACTTGGGGTGACTCGTCCCTGCTGAAGACCAGGTCCAGGCCGTCCAGCCGGTCCTGCGCCCAGGTGGCCGCCACCTGGTAGCCCAGGTGCCCGGCATGTCGCAGCACGGCTTCGAGGTCGCGGACGCTGTTCGCGGCCCACGGGGACGGCCGGGAGCCGTCCGGCAGCGGTTGCACCGTGCGGGAGGGCGATCCTCGCCGCAGGTCCTCCCAGGCCCGTACCTCGTCCGTGACGCGCGGGTTGCTCAGGCCGCCCACGCCGAACCGGTCGGGGGTCCCCCCGTCCAGCAGCGAGCGCAGCGCGGCCGGGGTGGCGGCCTCCAGCCACGGCAGGGCCTCTGCCGTCGCCGGCACCCCCTTCGTCAGGACCACGTCGTAGCGGTCGGCGGCGAGGATTCCGTCGTTTCCCGCTGCGTGCCGGAGCAGGAGGTCGACGGCGCCCAGCTCAGGGAACCGCTCGGGCAGTCCGGCGAAATAGGTGGGGCTGACGAGCAGTTCGCTCTCCTGGCTGCGGGCACGCTCCACCTGTGCGGCCAGTGCCCCGGCCGTGAGGGGGCCGTGCGTGCGGCTCCGCTCCGCCGCACACGTCAGGGCCGGGAACAGGTCCAGGTTCCGCACGTCGCCGACGACGATGCTGCCGCCCTCCTCCAGGAGCGGAAGCAACCTGCCGATGGCCTCGTCCAGGTAGTGCCGGTTCGGAAAGTACCGCACCACCGAGTCGAGCAGGATCGCGTCGAACGTCTTCCCGGCCAGGTCGGACACGGTCAGGGCGTCGCCCTGGCTCAGCGTGACGTGCGACCAGCCGCGGTGTGCCACGCCCCGGCGGACGGCGTCGAGCGCCGCGGCCGAGAGATCGAGGGCGTGCACGGAAGCGCACAGGTGCGCGTAGCGGAAGAGCAGGGTACCGGTGCCGCAGCCGATCTCCAGCAGGCGCTCGGGCCGCAGCTCCTCGATGCGGCGGACGGTGGCCTCGGCGTGTCCGCGCGCCCCGCTCCCCGTGGTCGGTTCGCCACCGCCTTCGCTGTGCCCGCCGGCCGGGTCCGGGGCGTCGGCGGTGTACTCGTCCTCGAAGTGCCGCTGCCACCGGTCGAGATCCTCGGTGTACTCCTTGCCGACGGTCTCCAGCCACTGCTGATCCGGACTCACATAGGCGAGCAGTCCGCGGGTGTCGCCGGCCGGCTGCGGGACGACGACGGCACCGTGCACCGCGGGATGGGTGAGCAGCGCATTCGCGATCTCTCCCGGCTCGACGCGGAAGCCCCGCACCTTCACCTGGTCATCGATGCGGCCGAGGTACTCGAGGACGCCGTCGGGCCGCCGCATGGCCAGGTCACCGGTGCGGTACATGCGCGCTTCGGGAGTGAACGGGTTGGCCACGAACCGTTCGGCGGTCAGCTCGGACCGGTTCAGATAGCCGTGGGCCAGGCCGTCGCCGGCGATGTACAGCTCTCCGGCCACGCCCGGCGGTACGGGCCGCAGCGCCGGGTTCAGAACGTATACCTGGACGTTCGGCACGACGGTGCCGATCGGCACGCCCGTCGCGCCCGGTTCGGTGCGGTACCGCCAGGCGGTGACCGCTCCGGCCTCGGTGGGCCCGTACCCGTTGTACAGCTCGACGCCGGGCATCGTACGCGTGAGGCGTTCCGCCAGCTCCACCGGCAGCGTCTCGCCGACGGCCTCCACGCGGCGCAGGCCGGTGCACCGGGCCGCGGCCGGCTCGGCGAGGAAGGCGGCCAGCATGGACGGCGCGAAGTAGACGTCCGTGACGTCCTGCTCGCTGATCAGCCGGGCGAGGTACGCGGGGTCCCGGTGCCCGTCGGGCCGGGCGATCACCAGGCTCGCGCCCACCTGCAACGCCCAGAACAGCTCCGGCACCGACACGTCGAACCCCACGGACGTCTTCAGCAGGAGCCGGTGACTGTCGCGCAGGCCGTACCGGCGCTGGTTCCACGAGAGCCAGTTCAGTCCGGCGCGGTGGGAGATCACCACGCCCTTGGGCCTGCCGGTGGACCCTGACGTGTAGAACACGTAGGCCGGGTGCTCGCGCGACACGGTGACACCCGGGTTGGACTCCGAGTGGCCGATGGTGTCCGGCAGCTCCTCGAGGACCAGCAGGGGCTTGCTGTCCGCGAGCATCTGCGCGATGCGTTCGGCCGGCAGGTCCGGCTCGACGGGCAGGTACGCCGCTCCGGACTTCAGCACCCCGTACACCGCGGTGACCAGGTCGAACGACCGCTCCATACGAACCGCGACCAGGTGCTCGGGGCCTGCGCCCCGCTCGATCAGCCAGTGCGCGAGCCGGTTGGCCCGGGCGTTCAGTTCCGCATAGGACAGCGTCTCGCCCTCGAAGACCAGCGCGGTCCGGTCGGGGCTGCGCTCCACCTGCGCTTCGAACGGCGCGAGGAGGGTCGAGTCGGTCACATCGACCGCCGGGCCGTTCCACTCGGTCAGCAGGCGCCGCCGCTCGGCTGCGGGCAGGACCTCGACGTCCAGTGCCGCGGTGTCCTCGCCTCCGTCCGTGGCCAGGGCGCCGACGATCCCCGACAACGCGGTCTCGACATAGTCCGCGACCGCCTCGCAGGCCACCGACTCGTCGACCTGGACCTCCAGTGAGAACTCGCTGCCGAAGTCGTCGAGCGACACCGTCACCGGGTAGTTGATCGCGTCCCCGGCCGTCAGGAAGCGGACTCCTCGGTCGTTGATACCCGCCACCGAGACCTCACCGTGCCCCGGTTCGAAGTGCCGGACGTTGACCACCGCACTGAACAGCGGCGCGTCACCGTCGAGGGCGCTGCACCGCTGCGCCAGGCTCAGCGGGCTCTGCTCACGGGCGATCAGGTCCTTCAGCGCGGTGTCGACGTCGGTGATCAGCTCCCGGACGGTCCGGCCGGCCAGTCGTGTCCGCATGGGAAGCGTGTTGATGAAGTTGCCGAGCATCCGCTCGACCCCAGGTACGCCCTGCAGACGACCCGACATCACGGTGCCGAACACCACGTCGTCGCGTCCGCTGCACGCGGCCACCACCAAGGCCCAGGCCGCGTGGAAGAGACAAGCGGGGCTCAGGTGCAGACGCTGCGCCTGAGCGCGCAGGTCACGAGTGAGGCCGGGGGCCAGGGAGCGGCGGTGCTCCAGTACCCGGCGGCCGTCGCCGCGCACATCGGTGAGCCCGAACGGCGTCGTCGGCTCGGTGACATCGCCCAGGACACCACGGAAATAGGCTTCCGCCTCGTCCGGGTCCCGCTGGTGCAGGATGTGGGCGACGAAGTCGCGGTAGGGCGCCGGGGGCGGCAGCAGTTCCGCGCGCCCCGCCATATGGGCACCCAGCTCCTCGAGCGTCAGCCGCAACGAGGTGGCGTCCTCGATGAGGTGATGGGCATTCAGCAGGAGGTACCGACGCTCGGAGTTCGGGTCCTCGGCGATGACCAGCCGCAGCAGCGGAGCCCGGTCGAGGGCCATCCGCCCGAATCGGTCCAGCAGGGCCCGCGCCTGCTGCTCGGGGTCCCCGTCGGGGTCGAGGCGTGTCCGCTCCACCGTCGGGGCGGCGGTGCGGTACACGACCTGCACCGGCTCGGACAGGGCGTCGGTGACCACGGCGGTGCGCATGGCGTCGTGCCGGTCGACCACCGCCTGGAGGGCCTCGGTGAACCTGGTGCAGGCCGTCTCGTCGTCGGCGACGTAGAGGGTCGAGACGAGGTACGGGTCGTTGTCCGGGTCCATCAGGTGATGGAAGAGGATGCCCTCCTGGGTCGAGGCCAGGGGGTAGACGTCCTGGACATTCGACGCGCCTCGGGGAACGGTGGCCACGATCGAGTCGATCTGCTCCTGGCTCAGGTCGACCAGGGGGAGCATGTCCGGGGTGATCCGCTCACAGCCGGGCGGGATCAGGTTGGGCGGGACCGTGAAGTCCGTGTCATCCTCGGTCCGGTCGATCACGGCCGCGAGCCCGGCCAGGGTCGAGGCGCTGAAGACCTCGCGTACGGTGGCCCGCAGGCCGTGCGCCTTCAGCCTGGCGACCAGCACGGTGATGAGCAGGGAATGGCCGCCCAGCGCGAAGAAGTTGTCGTCGGTGCTGATCCGCTCCTCGTCGAAGCCCAACAGCTCGGCCCACAGGGACGTCAGGAACCGCTCGGTCTCGGTGCTCGGGGCCGTGTAGGCGCGCTGGGCGAAGTCCTCGATGCCGGGCGCCGGCAAGGCCTTGCGGTCGAGTTTGCCGTGGGCCGTGACGGGCAGAGCGTCCACCACCACGAAGGCGCTGGGCACCATGTACTCCGGCAGGCTTCGTTCGAGGTGCCCGGCCAGTACGGCACGGTGGTCGGCGAGTTCCCGCCCGCCGTCCAGGACCGTGTAGGCGACGAGCCGGGGGTTGCCCGGCTGGTCCTCACGGACGACGACCGTGCACACGCGCACCGAGGAATGCTCGGCCAGCCGGTGCTCGATCTCGCCCAGTTCGATCCGGAATCCGCGCACCTTGACCTGGTCGTCGGCGCGGCCGAGGTATTCCAGGGTCCCGTCGGGCAGCCAGCGCGCCAGGTCACCGGTGCGGTACATGCGTGCGCCCGGGACATCGTCGAAGGGGTTCGGCACGAACCGCTCACGCGTCAGTTCCTGCTGGTGCAGATAGCCTCGAGCCAGGCCGGCGCCGGCGATGTAGAGCTCGCCGACACACCCGATGCCCTGCGGCTCCAGGGCGTCGTTCAGCACGTAGAGCCGGATGTTCTGGATCGGCCTGCCGATCGGGACGGTGCGTGGCAGCGGGTCGGCGGGACAGGTCCAGTGGCTGACGTCCACAGCCGCCTCGGTGGGGCCGTAGAGGTTGTGCAGGGGTGCCGAGTGGCGCGCGTAGTGACGTTCGCACAGCTCCGGGGGCAGTGCCTCGCCGCTGCAGAACACCTGGCGTACGGTCGTGCACCGCGACCAGCCGGGCTCCGCCACCATCGAGCGGAGCATGGAGGGCACGAAGTGCAGGGTGGTCACCCCGAACCGCTGGATGGCCTCGACCAGGTAGCCCGGGTCCTTGTGGCCCCCTGATTCGGCAACGGCCAGCCGGGCGCCGAAGAGGAGCGGCCAGAAGAACTCCCACACCGAGACGTCGAAACTGAAGGGGGTCTTCTGGAGGACCACGTCGTCCGCGGTGAGGCCGTACTCGTTCTGCATCCACTCGATGCGGTTGACCGCCGCCCGGTGCTCGATCATGACGCCCTTGGGGCGGCCGGTGGAGCCGGAGGTATGGATGACGTACGCCAGGTGCTCCGGGCCGAGGCCCAGGTCCGCCACCGGGATGTCGGACTCCGCGTACGCGGCCGCCTGTCCCTCCCGGTCCAGGATCCGGCCGTCGCGGTGCAGGGTCAGCACCTCGACGGCGCCGCCGAGCGGCTCGGCGTCCAGGTGCTGCTGGGTGAGCACCACGCGGGTGCCGGAGTTCTCGACCAGCTCCGCGATCCGGGCCGCCGGGTAGGACGGGTCGATGGGCATGTAGGAGCCCCCGGCCTTGAGGATGCCGAAGATGCCGGCCACCATCTCCGCGGAGCGCTCCAGGCACAGACCGACCTGGGTGTCCGGTCCCGTCCCGCGGCGACGCAGGGCGTGGCCGATGCGGTTGGCCCAGGCGTTGAGCTGCGCGTACGTCCAGGAGCGGTCTCCTTCCAGCAGGGCGGTGCGGTCCGGGTGGCGCTCCACCGCCTGCTCGAACAGCTCGTGCAGGCACCGATCGTCCGAGAAGGGCCGGCCGGTGTCGTTCCATTCCTTCAGGACCTGGAGCCGTTCGGCCGCGCCGAGCATGCCGAGCCGGGACGTGCGCGCCGTGGGGTCGGCCGCGATGGCGGCCAGCAGTTCGGTGTAGTGGCCGACGAAGCGCTGAATGGTCTCCCGGTCGTACAGGTCGGTGTTGTATTCGACGGTTCCGACCAGGCCGGCCGGCGTCTCACGGAGGTCCAGGGTGAGATCGAACTTGGTGAAGTCGACGTCGACCTCGATCGCGGACACCTCGAGCCCGCCCGGCCGGAACTCCTGCCCGGTCTCGGCGTCCTGAAGCACGAACATGGTCTGGAAGACCGGCGAGTGGCTGAGGCTGCGCTCCAGCTGAAGGGCGTCCACCACGGCCTCGAAGGGCACGTCCTGGTGGTCGTAGGCCTCCAGCGCGGTCTTCTTCACCTGGGCCAGCAGCTCGGTGAAGGCCGGATCGCCCGACAGGTCGGCACGCATCACCAGGGTGTTGGCGAAGAAGCCGATGAGCCCTTCCACCTCGATGCGGTTGCGGTTCGCCACGACCGTGCCGACGGCGATGTCGCTCTGGTGGGTGTGACGGTGCAGCACCACGGAGTAGGCCGCCAGCAGCGTCATGTACAAGGTGGCGTCGTGCCGCGCGGCGACCTCCCGCAACCTGTCCAGCAGGTCGGCCGGGCAGCGGAACCGCTCGCGCGCCCCCTGGTACGTCTTGACCGCCGGGCGCTCCCGGTCGACGGGCAGCGTGAGCCTCGGATCGATCCCCGCGAGCCGCTTCTTCCAGTACTCCACCTGACGCGTCTGCACCTCGTCGACCAGCCACTGACGCTGCCAGTGCGCGTAGTCCGCGTACTGGACCGGCAGCGGTTCCAGGGGCGAGGGCAGACCTGCGCGGAACGCCTCGTAGAGGGCGGCCAGGTCACGGATGAGGACGCCGACCGACCAGCCGTCGGAGACCCCGTGGTGCATCGTCACCAGCAGGACGTGTTCGTCCTCGGCCTGCCGCAACAGGCGGACCCGGATCATCGGGTCGCGTTCCAGGTCGAAGGGGGCGGCCGCCTCCTCGGCGCAGATCAGCGCCACGTCCGCCGGGTTCGCCGGCTCCTCTTCGCGGACGGTGAAGTCCCGCCCGTCGCCGATGTGCTGGTACGGAACGCCGTCACGGTCCACGAAGCGGGTGCGCAGCGACTCGTGCCGCTGCACCAGCGCGTCCAGCGCGCGCAGCAGCGCGGGGCGGTCCAAGGGGCCGCGCAGGCGCATCGCCACCGGGATGTTGTAGGCCGGGCTGCTGCCGTCCAGCTGGGCCAGGAACCACAACCGCTGCTGAGTGAAGGAGAGTTGTACCGGCTCGTCGGCGGACCTGGACAGGGTCGGGATGGTGTCGAGTGCGGAGAGGTCGACGCCCTGCTGTTTGAGCAGCGCGATCAGGGCGCGCTGCCGCTTGGCGGACAGGGAGCGGATCTTCCGGATCAGCTCAGGACCGCCGTCCTGACTGGTGGCGCTCATCGTCGTCCCCTCTGCCTATTTCTCGGTGTCCAGGGCGGCCAGCTCCTCGTCACTCATGCGTTCGATGAGGTCGATGCTCTCCAAGATCCTGTCCACCTCAAGCGCGCTCGCCTGTAGGGCCCTCGGTACTCGGCGCTCCAGCTCGGCCGCCATGTCGGCGAGTCGGGGAGCGTCGAAGAGGGCCTGGACGGGCAACTCCACGCCGACCCGCTGCTTGACCAGGTTGATGAGGCGGTTGGCCATCAGTGAGTTGCCGCCGAGCGAGAAGAAGCTGGTCGTCACCTCGATCTGGGCGGCCTCGATCTGGAGCAGTTCCGACCAGAGGGAGATCATGGTCAGCTCCGTGTCGGTGAGCTCGCCGTCCCCGGGCCGGGCTACGGACGCGCGCCGGGCGGCACCGTCGGCCGCGGCGGTCGGCGGCTCCGCCTTGACCGGGCCCGCGGGCTTGCGGCCGATCCAGTAGCTGCCCGCCTCGAAGGCGGTCGCCGGGAGCGGCAGCAGGCGACGCCGCCCGCGGTGCAGGTCGCTCCACGGCACCCTGGTTCCGTGCACCCACAGCGCGGCGAGGCTCTCCAGGTCTCCGTCCGCGACGAGGCCGGCGAGGAACGCCTCGCCCCGGGCGCCGACGAGCACCGTGCTCAGCGGACCGGTGTCGTCCTCGGCGTTGCCACGGAGGACCGGTGTGGCCGGGGCCAGGGGTTGGCCGGTCCCGGAGCCGTCCGCCAGGTGGTGCGCGAGGGCGTGCTTCAGCTCCCGCGTGGAACCGGCCACCACGGCGAGCCGTTCGGGCAGCGCCTCACGGCCGAGCTGCGACGTGTACGCGAGGTCCGCCAGGTCGGCCGAGTCGTCGCGGTCCAGGAAGTCGTGCAGCCGCCTCGCAGCCGTCCGCAGCCGCTCGGGGGTCCTGCCGGAGACCACCACCAGCTGCGGCCCGAACCCCCGCTCGGGCTCCGGGGCGACGGCCTCGGGCCGCGGCGGCGCCTCGATCACCAGGCTGACATGGCTGCCGCCGGCCGCCACCGAGTTGATCAGTGCCCGGCGCGGCACCGGCCGGCCCTCCTCGTCCGTGGTGCCCCGGGGCTCCCAGGCGGTGAGCCGATCACAGAGTGTCAGCGGGGTGCCGTCCAGGTCCAGGTTGGGGTTGGGAGAGCCGGTCCCGACGAGCGGCACCAGCTCCCCGTGCCGCAGCTGCAGCACCACCTTGGTGAGCTGGGCGATGCCGGAGGCGGCCTCGGGGTGGCCGAGGTTCGACTTCACGGTGCCGAGCGCCACCGGCTCGGCCACGCCGTGGAACACCTCGCGCAGTGCCCGGACCTCGACCTCGTCGGAGAAGGCCGTTCCATTGGCCGCGGCCTCGACGTACCCGATGGACCCCGTCCCGGCGCCCGCTCGCTCCAGCGCCCGGCGCATGACGCTGACCTGGGTCCGGTGGCTCGGCGTCATGAAGCCGTTGGAGCGGCCGCCGTGCATCGAGGCCGTGCTCTTGATGACGGCGTGGATGGTGTCGCCGTCGCGGATCGCCGCGTCCAGCGGCTTGAGCAGCACGGCGCCGACGGCTTCCGCGGGCAGGTAGCCGTCGCCGTCGCGGAAGCTGCGGCTGCCCGGGTGGCTGCCGAGCAGCTGCATCTCGGAGAGCGCCAGGTACTTGTCCGGATGGACCGTCAGGTTCACGCCTCCGGCGATGGCCAGCTCGCTCTCGCCGCGCAGCAGGTCGGCGCAGGCGAGGTGGATGGCCATGGTCGAGGAGGTGCACATGCTGTCCACGGCCAGGCTGGGTCCCTCGAGGCCGAAGAAGTGCGAGACCCGGTTGGCGATCAAGTTGTACGAGGCCGCCGAAGTGAGTGCCGCGAGCGTGGGGTCGGACTCGTCCGCCCGGTACATCTGGTACGCCGTTCCGACGTACACGCCCACGCGCCGCCCGTAGCGCCGCTCGATGACCTCCTGGGTCACGCCGCTCTGCTCCAGCAGGTGCCACACGGTCTCCAGGAACAGCCGCTGCTGCGGGTCCATCGCCGCGGCCTCGCGGGGCGAGATGCCGAAGTGCAGCGGGTCGAACCGATCGACTCCGTCGAGGAACGCGCCCCATCGGCCGCGGCCGGAGCGCTCGGCGTCCCAGCGATCGGCCGGGACCTCGGTGACGGCGTCCTTGCCGGCCCGGAGGTTGGCCCAGAACGTGTCCAGGTCCTCGGCCTGCGGGTAGCGGCCGCCGATGCCGATGATCGCGATCTCCCGGCCGTGTCCGGGCGTGTCCGGACCGGCGCCGCGGTCGCGGACGGCCGCGGGCTCGCGCGGCCCGGCCTGGTCCGCGGAGTCCGCACGGTGCGGTGCGGGCGCGGGCTCCTGGGCTCGGGGCGTTGCCGGGACGGGGGTTGCGGGGACGGGGGTTGCGGGCGGACGGGGCCGCGCCGGCTGCGGTACGACGGGTTCACCGAGCAGCGCGCGCAGGGCCTGCGGGTGCTCGGCCGCGAAGTACCGCGCCAGCCCGCGGACCGTCTGCACCTCGAAGAGCAGCGTCCGTGACAGTGAGCCGAACTCCTGCTCGAGCCGGCCGATGAGGTTCACCGCCAGGACGGAGTCCATGCCGTACCGCTCCAGCGGCGTGTCGGGGTCCAGGCGCTCGGGGCCGAGCTTGAGGGCCGCCGCCAGCCGGGGCCGCAGATGCTTCACCGCCCGGTCCTCCAGGGCGCGGGCCGAGCCGTCCGTGGCCTCCGCCGGCTCGGCGGGGGCCGCGTCGTGGACCGGCCGGGGGGCGGGCTCCGTCCGGCCGTCCGCCGGCTCCTCGTCACGGCCGGTCAGACGGGGCAGCAGGGCGCTGCGCCGGCCCATCACGACGAGCAGCCTGCCGTCGTCCGGGCCGTTCTCCCGCGGGGCCAGGGCACACCGTAGTGCCGTCAGCCCACGGGCGGTGTCCAAAGGTGCCAGGCCCGCGCTGCGCAGATGCTCCCGCACGGTGTGGTTCGCGGCTCCCATGCTGCCCTCGTCCCACAGCGGCCATCCGACGGACACGGTCCGGCCGCTGCCCAGGCCGGCGTCGACCAGGCGGTTGCGGTAGGCCGCGTAGGCGTCCATGAACGCGTTGGCGGCGGCGTAGTCCGCCTGCCCGGGATTGCCGAAGGCCCCGCTGAGCGAGGAGAAGCACAGGAACACCTCCAGCGGCAGTTCCCGGCTCGACTCGTCGAGGTGGACCAACCCGGCGACCTTGGGTGCGAGGACGCGCTCCAGCTCCTCGGGGCTCTTGCGCAGGACGAAGTTGTCCTCGATCACTCCGGCCGCGTGCAGGATTCCCGTCAACTGACCGTGGTTGTCGGCCACATGGGCGAGCACGCGCGCCACCGCGGCCCGATCGGCGACATCGGCGCGCTGGTAGTTCACGGTCAGCCCTGCGGAGCGCAGGGCGTTCAACGCGTCGCGCCGCTCCTCGCTCAGCGGCGAGCGGCCGGTGAGCACCACGGTGGCTCGGTGGACCGACGCGGCGATCTCCCGCGCCACGATCAGCCCGAGACCGCCGGCGCCTCCGGTGATGAGGTAGACCCCACCCTCCTTCCAGGGCACGGCCGCGGCCCGGGCGGAGGTGACCTCCTCCGCCCGGCCGACGTACCGTTGGCCACCGCGGTGGCGCACCTCGGGCTCGGGGTCGGGCACCGCCTCGGACACCAGACGGGCGGCGACGGTGGCCGCCGACACCCCGTCGAGGCACTCCACGAACTGCGTGCGCAGGAACGGGTTCTCCAGGTGGGCCGTCTTCAGCAGGGCGGCCAGCCCGCCGAAACAGGCGAGACGCTCAAGTCCGTCGGGCGCGTCGGTGGTGCCGGCCAGCGCGACCTGGAGGAGCACCGGCTGTCGTACGCCGCGCTCGAGGATTCCACGCACCACGGCGAACAGCTGCCGGGCCGCCTCGGTGTACTGGCGGTCCAGCGAACCGTCCACGGGTTCCAGGAACCGGCAGGCAGCGTCGGCGGGCAGCGCGGTCCGCAGAGCGTCGCGCTCACCGGCCGGGAGCTCGCCGATGACCACGACGTGGTGCTCGGCGAAGCTCTCCCGTACGGCGGCCCCCGCCCGCCCGTCAGCGGGCGCCGCGTCCTGCGCGACCCAGCCGGGGCGCAGCAGCAGCATCTCGTCCTGCTCCGCCGCCTGCCCGTCCGCCCCGGGCGCCGCCGGCTGCGCCGACCGCGCGGCCAGGGCCGCGAGCGGCCGGCCGGTGTCCGGATCCAGGGTGTCCGAGTTCAGCCAGTACCGCTCACGCGCGAAGGGATACCCGGGGAGGCTGACCCGGCGCGCGGACGCGGCCGAGGGGTGTACCGCCTCCCAGTTCACGGCGGCTCCGTCGGCCCACAGGCGCAGCAGGCCGTCGTACGCACCGTGACCGGACCAGTCCGCCACGGCCGTCCTCAGCGCCTCGTCGTCGGAGCCGCGATCGGAGCGTACGGTACCCCGGGTCCAGGCGCCGGGCCGCCGCGGGTCGGAGGCGAAGGCGTCCAGCTGCGCCCTGGCGTCCTGGAGCGACGCCGCGGCGAGGGCCAGGCGCTCCTGTAGCGCCATCCGTCCGACCTGCAGCGTCCAGGCGACATCCTGGAGATCTCCGTCGCCCAGCTCTGCCAGCCTGGCGCTCAACCGCCGTGCCTGGTCGGCGAGTTGCGCCTCGCTCTGGGCGGAGAGCACCAGCAGTGCGGGCCGGCCGCCGGCCGCCACCCCGGCCGGGCGCGGGGCGGGTTCGTACTCGGCGATGACCACATGGGCGTTCGAGCCGCCTCCGCCGAAACCGGAGACACCGGCGATCCGGGGGAAGGTGCATACCTCTCCATCGATCTCCAGCGTCGGCCGCCGCCACGGCTCCACGTGCCGCTGCACCCGCAGCGGAGTGCGCGCGAAGTCGATGTGCGGATTCAGCCGGTCGGCATGCAGGCTCGGCACCATCTCCTTGTGCTCCAGTTGCAGCAGCACCTTGGTGACTCCGGCGATGCCGGCGGCGCTCTCGGTGTGCCCGATGTTCGACTTGACCGAGCCGATCGCGCACTGCGGCGGCGCGCCACCCGCCTGCTGGAAGGCCTTGGTCAGCCCGGCGATCTCGATCGGGTCGCCGAGGGACGTCCCGGTCCCGTGTGCCTCGAGGTAGCTCAATGCGCGCGGGTCGACTCCGGAGGCGGTGAGCGCGGCGGCGATCACCTCACCCTGGGCCACCGGGGTGGGCACCGAATAGCCGGTGGTGCGTCCGCCGTGGTTGAGCGCGGTTCCCTTGATCACGCCGTAGATGTGGTCCCCATCGGCGACGGCCCGCTCCAGCGGCTTGAGCAGGACGGCGCCGACTCCCTCACCGGGCACGTAGCCGTCGCCGCCCTCGCCGAAGCTGCGGCAGCGCCCGTCGCTGGAGAGGAACCGTCGCTCGCTCAGCACCAGGTACTTGTTCGGGTGGGGGCTGAGATTCACACCGCCGGCGATCGCCGCGTCGCACTGGCCGGACTTGATGGCCTCGCAAGCCAGGTGGATGGAGGTCAGAGAGGACGAGCACATGGTGTCCACGGCCATGCTCGGACCATGGAAGTCGTAGAAGTACGACACACGGTTGGCGATGGTGGAGGCGCTGCCCCACAGTGCGACCCGCTCGCCGCGTTCCTGTGCCTGAGCACCCAGCAGCTGGTACTCCTGGTACATCACTCCGACGAAGACGCCGACCTTGCCCACCGGTCCGCCGGGACCGGCCACCGTCCGGGCCAGCGACTCACCCGTGTGGCCGGCGTCTTCCAGCGTGTGGTGGACGCACTCCAGGAACAGGCGCTCCTGGGGGTCGAGATAGTCCGCCTCGAGCGGTGAGATCTGGAAGAACAGCGGGTCGAAGCGGTCTATGCCGTCGAGGAAGCCGCCCCACCTGGCCGTGGCCGAGCCGCCGGCCTCGGCGAACCGGCGGTGGTCCCAGCGCTCCGCGGGGACCTCGCGGATGCAGTCACGCCCGGAGCGGAGGTTCTCCCAGAACTCGCCGAGGTCCGCCGCCTCCGGGTAGCGGCCGCTGACACCGACGATCGCGATGTCGGTGCGGGCGTGCTCCGGCCGGGGAGGCGCGGGCCGAGCCGCGACCGGCTCTTCCCGCGCGGGCGGCTGCCCTTCCTGCGGGATGGGGACCGCCGGAGTCTGTACGGTGCGGGCCGTGTCCGGCAGGGCGCGCGAGCTGACTCCGTTCAGGTCCACGCACACGCGGCCCTGTTCGTCGAAGAGCGTGACGTCCAGCCGTGCCGACGCGGCGTCGGTCCCGCTCCCCCGCTGGTGCCGGATCCAGGCGTACGCCTTGGCGGGGGTGGCGGCAGACACCGTCATTCGCTCAAGGGCGAACGGCAGGGCCAGTTCTGCCGGACGCCCGTCGGGCTGCGCCGCCATCGGCCACAGCCCGATGCCGGCGTGCAACGCACCGTCCATGATGCTCGGGTGCAGCCCGCAACGGCCCGGGAGCTCGGCCGCCGTGGGCAGCTCCAGTTCCGCCAGTGCTTGAGGTCGTCCCGCGTCGTCCGTGCCCACGCCCAGGTTCACCAGAGAACGCTGTGCCGGGCCGTAGACCAGGCCCATACGGTGGTACCGGCCGTAGACGTCCTCAGCGGGAAGCACCGTCTCGGCACATCCCGCGCGCAACTCGTCCAGAAGCGGCAGACCGCGCTCCTCGGCTTCCGCCACGCTCGCCCGGCCCTGGCTGCACAGGGTGCGTCCGCCATCGGCGTCCGGGCTGTGGATCTCGTACTCGCAGCCGCCTCCGGGCAGCGTGCGCACATCCACCGTCAGCTCCAGCCCGTCCGGACCGCAGATCGCCGGGCGCAGCCACACGACGTTCTCCAGCCGCACGCGGTTCGGGTGCTCCTCGCCCAGGGTGCGCGCGACCGCTTCGCGGGCCATCTCCAGGTGCGCCACTCCGGGCAGGATGCGGTGGCCGCGCACCTGGTGGTCCCTCAGATAGGGCTCATCGCCGCCGAAACTCGCACGGTGGGCGACGCCGTCGTCGTCCGGTACGGGACGGTGCAGCATCGCATGCGGACGCCCCCGCTCCTGGAGCGCTCGGACAGCCGGGTCGTCCGGCCCGGCCTGCGGCGTCGGCGCTGCGGACGCACCGGACTCGGCAGGGCCGGGAGTGAGGTGCTCGGGGTAGGTTCCGACAAGGTGCGCCGCCATGGCTCGCACGGTCCGGTGCTCGGAGTAGACGGTGGACGCGAGCGCCAGACCGTAGCGGTCGTTCAACCGGTCGGTCAGATGGGCGAGTCCAGCCCAGTCGAATCCGAACTCGGCGAATTCGCCGTCCAGGTCCACATCGTCGGCCGGTACCTCCAGCAGCGCGGACACCTCGTCGGTCAGCGCGGTACGGACGGCGGACAGCAGGTCCGCCGGGTCGGTGTCGCTCCGCGGCGCGTGCACGGGCGCGGGTACGGGGGCGGGGGCGGGTACGGGCATGGAGTGCGGCTGGGGGGCCGGCGTCCGCGGGATCGGCGCCTCGGGCACCTGCGTCTCCAGCCACGCCGCCAGGTCGGCGACCGTCTTGTGCTCGAACATCACCGTCGGCGACAACGACACCGACAGCCGATCCTCCAGATCCGCCACCAAAGACAGCAGATCAGCCGACGCCAACCCCAACTCGTAATATCCGACACCCACATCGACCCGCACCGACGGCACCTCAAGACGCGCCGCCACCAGATCCCGGACAACCCCCACCAGATCCCGGCCGGCAGCCACCGGCACAGCCCCCGCCTCGGCCGCCGCAAACGCCCCGACAGCAGCGGGTGCCGCGCCCGGGGCCGGCTCGCCCCGGACATCGAGGTTCGTCGCGGCCCGGACACACTTGGCCACGAACTGGCCGATGTCGGCGACCTTCATTCCGGTCGTGTCGTAGAACTCCACCCTCATCCGGATGAGTTCGTCGTCCCTGCGCACGGACTCGGCCGGAACCCTGACGAAGCACCGCTTGCCCAGTACGCCCTGCGCCCGGAACGACTCGAACAACAGGGGGAGGTAGAGCCCCTGGCCGTCGTTGCCCGCGTGGAGCATGCCGATGCCCACGCCACCACCGAGCAACCCCGCCTCGAACAGGGCGGGATGGAAGAGGAAGGCATCCGTGGTGCCGTGGTACTCCGGGGCGAGTTCCAGCTCGGCGATCCAGTCCCCGGGACGGTGGTGCACCACACCGTCGATCTTCATCAGACCCGAGTGGTGCAGTTGGTGCTCACGGCACCAGGAGTAGATCTCGGTGAGCGAGGTGAGCCGGTCCGCTCCGGTGACGGGCACCTGCAGCCGCTCCCGGAAAACGGACGGGGGGCGACGGTGTGCGGCCACCACCGCGTGCACGACCTCGGTGGTGTCCTCCGGACGCCGGCTGCGGACCTCGATCCGCCACCCGCCCGCCGGCGCCGGACGTCCCTCGATGGTGGCCTGGACCTGCTCGCCGGGTGCGGCAACGAGCGGCGCGAGGATGGTCACGTTCCGCAGTTCGATGTCCGGCATGGCGACCCCCTGCCGGGCGAGCATCTGCAGCACCAGGTCCACATAGCCGACACCGGGCAGGAGACTGCGCCCGTATACGACGTGACCGTGCAGCAAGGGATTTTCGGAAGTAATGGTCAAGGTCTCGGCGAACGCAGGCGAATCGGTCATCGGTATCCATCCCAGAACAGCGTCGAACCGGCCTGGAGCCGCTTCCAGGCCCAGCCGAAGGACATTTCCGGAGTACGCCAGGAGAAGTCCGGGATCACAAGCCGGGATTCGCTGCGGACAGACCCGGTATACAGACACCCAAACCGCTTCGATGCAGGGTCCGATGCCACCTAATCGACACGGCTGTCGACGGCATCGGAGTACGTTCAATGCGCAGCACGGAGCCCCGGCAGTGCCGGGCGGAGCGCCCAGCGGTGCATCGCTCCAGCGATCTGGATGCAATCCCGCTAGAGTGCGTTAAATTTCATCGTGTCCCCCGCGTGTATTTGGTCCAATACACATCCACCCCCGTGGCTATGCGTCGCTGCGGTAGGTCTCCTGGTGCGTCTCTCAGGTACCGAGCCAGGGCGACTCTAACCAGAGCGACTGGCGGGACGCAACGAAAGTTTTGTGGCCCACTCACCCCACACTCAAGCCTGTTTCAACCATCCGCCCTTCCATCAAGGCAGCGAACTGAGACAGCGCTTGCCAACAAGGCCGCGTTTGGCGCAACATCATGCGGGCGGCCCTTTGCACATTGCACGACCGTAAGGGCCGGGCTACGGTGTAGCGGCGCTTCCCCGGTTCGAGAAGATTCACTGGATGAGTTAGGGGCGTGGGGGTCAGGACTCTTGTCCCCTGCCCGGCCCGTCGACTGTGCCGAATTTTTAACATCGCTTTACCAGGGGAAGCGGAGGACCGCATTTCACCCCCTGTTCATGTCCGGCACGGTTCCCGATCGAGGTGGGGCCCGACAGGGCCGTCCACGCGGTCGCTGCCCCGCGACTCCCCACGAAGCCAACCGCTGATGAGCCGACAGCGCTCATGTTCTGGAAGGAAGGTCGTGCAGTGAATCAGCTGGTCAAATCCAGAGTTCACCACCTCGGCGTGCAGACAGCAGACCTGGAGAACTGCCTGAGCTGGTACGTTGAATTTTTCGGCGCCGAGAAGCGGTGGGAACTGGACAAGTTCTCCGAACTCACGCTGAGCCGACTTCCCGGAATTCGTCGCCTGATCGAGGTATCTGCCGGAGATGTGCGCTTCCATCTCTTCGATCGCGCGGGCCACAGCGGTCGGCAGCCCGACGAGGAGGGGTACCTCTTCCAGCACGCATGCCTCCAGGTCGGCTCACCCGAGGATCTCGACACGGTGCGTCACCGCTGGATCGAGCTGTACGAATCCGGCCGGTACACGTTCGCCCGGCCCGACCAGCCGACCGACATCGTCACCGACGACGACGGGGTCAAGAGCCTTTACCTCTTCGATGTGAACGGCCTTGAGTTCGAGTTCACCTACATCCCCGACGGTGACCGGTGAGGAGCCCACGCGAGGCCCCTGACCACGGAGACACCGGGATGACCGACTGGGATTTCGGTGATTTCCCCTTCGGACTGGAGTTGCTGACCATGCCACCGGTCGGCCCCTCGCGGGCAACGGCCGTCACCCCCTATGTGGCCGGCCCGTGCGATCCCGGCCTCACCGTCATGCAGCTTCGGTTACTGGCGGACAGTCCTCTGCTGGGCGATGTCCCCGAGGACGCACGCAAGGTCTCCCATGAGCAGATCTTCTGGTTTCGCTGGATCACCGGGCATCAGATCACCTTCGTCATCTGGCACCTGATGGGCAAGCTGCTGGAACGGACCGCGGAGCGCGGGGAGCCGGACCAGTGCACGGCCGCCAGACTCGGGACGTACACGTCCGGCTACAACGCCATGCTGCTCTACACCGGTTCATGCCCGCTCGACACATACCAGAGCCTGATCAGGCCACGCATGTACCTTCAGCACCGGAGCTTCAGTGGCACCTGGGCATCCGACTTCACCCCGGTACGCAGCCTGTTCCGGGGGCGGGGCCCGGTAAGAGGAGCCACCCGGGAGGCGGCCCGGCTGGCCCGCGCCGTGGAGATCAACAAGGCGATACACGACGGTATCGCCGCACAGCTGGTACCCGCGGGGAAGTCGTTGCTCCAGGAGGCCATGGCAGGGCCCGTCGTTCGCCCGTCGGAGCGTACGGCGTTGCTCTACGACAACTTCTTCATGACCCTGCGCGGTCCGGTGGACGACGACGCCATCATCACCCAACTGCTCCGCAGACTACGGGCGGTGGCCCTGGACCTCGCCGTCAACGGCCTCCATCCGCTGGGTCACGAGGGCGAGGAGCGGCCCGAGGAGCTGCGACGCGCCGAGGTGGCGGACTGCGAGAACCGGATCGGTCACGTTCTCTACGAGGTCGGCGAAGCCGCCGTCACCCCGGCCGGTTCCTTCTCCTATCAGTGAGACGTACGGCGGGGGAGCAAGCCGGTCAGTCGGCGGCAACGCCGGCGTCGACGCCGGCGACCCTGTTGCCCTGTGGAAAGGAACACTCGCATGCGCGCCGCTGTCTTCCGTGCCTCGCACGACATCGGTGTCGAAGAAGTGCCGAACCCGGTGATCCGGCGGCCCGGCGACGCGGTGGTGCGGGTTCTCATGGCCTGCATATGCGGCACCGACCTGTGGGCCTACCGGGGCATGACCGACCGCCGGCCGGGCCAGCGCATCGGGCACGAGTTCCTCGGCGTGGTCGAGGAACTCGGTACGGACGTCACGGGCTTTGCGGTCGGCGACCTGGTTGTCGCGCCCTTCGTCTGGTCGGACGGTGTGTGCGGATACTGCGCCGAGGGCCTGACCACGTCCTGTGAGCACGGCGGATTCTGGGGGCAAGAGGGATCGGACGGCGGGCAGGGCGAGGCGGTGCGTGTGCCGTACGCCGACAGTACGCTCGTCGCGCTCCCCTCCGAGGCCGCCTCGGATCAGCGCCTGCTCACCGCGCTGCTCACGCTGTCCGACGTCCTGGGCACCGGCCACCACGCGGCGATCGGTGCGGGGGTGCGGCCCGGCTCGACCGTTGCCGTCGTCGGGGACGGTGCGGTGGGGCTCTGCGGTGTCCTGGCCGCGAAACGACTGGGCGCCGAGCGCATCATCGCGCTGGGCCGCCATCCGGCGCGGACGGAGCTCGCCCGGACGTTCGGAGCGACGGACGTGGTGCCGGAGCGCGGGGAGGCGGCGGTCAAGGCCGTGCGCGAACTGACCCGTGGCCAGGGCGCGTCCGCCGTGATCGAGGCAGTGGGCACCGAGCGGGCCATGCGGACGGCAGTGGGGATCGCCAGAGCCGGCGGCTCGATCGGCTACGTGGGAGTGCCGCACGGCAGCGCCGCGGGCCTGGACCTGGACGTACTCTTCGACCGGAACATCGCTCTGCGCGGCGGTATCGCCCCGGTGCGGAGATACATTCCGGAACTGCTGCCGGCCGTCCTGGACGGAACGATCGACCCGTCGCCCGTGTTCGACCTTTCGGTCGGGCTCGAGGAGGTATCGGCGGGCTACCGGGCCATGGACGAGCGCACGGCCCTGAAGGTGCTGGTCACGCTCTGAGCTGTCGCCCTCACAGCTGAACCGTGCGACGGCCACGGGCCCGGCGCCACGAATCGAAAGGTGTGCTTGCCCTTGTTCTCTTCACCCGCTCGAGCTGGTGACCCGTCATGAGCAGGATGAACGGCGCTCGTGCCGTGCTGGAGACCCTGTCCGGCGGCGGCATCGACGTGTGTTTCAGCAACCCTGGAACATCCGAGATGCATCTCGTGGCAGGGATGGTGGCCATGGCCGAGATGCGCAATGTGCTGTGCCTGTTCGAAGGAGTCGCGACCGGTGCTGCCGACGGATACGGCCGCATGGCCCGAAAGCCCGCTGCCACCCTGCTCCATCTCGGGCCCGGGCTCGGCAACGGGCTGGCGAACCTGCACAACGCCCGCCGGGCCGGGACCCCTCTGGTCAACATCGTCGGCGATCACGCCACCTACCACGGGCCGTTCGACGCCCCCCTGAACTCGGACATCGAGGCCATGGCCCGGACCGTGTCGAAGTGGGTCCGCCGGACCGAGCAGGTCGCCGACGCCGGCCGGGACACCGCCGAGGCCATCGCCGCCGCCCGGACCGCCGTAGGACATCTGCCCGGTGGTGTCGCCACTCTCGTCCTCCCCTCCGACGTCTGCTGGTCCGAAGGCGGCCTCGCCGCTCCCGTGCCCGCCGTTCCGTCTCCGTCCGTTGACGGACACGAGGTGGAGCGGATCGCGAAACTCCTGCTCGGCAGGGAGCGCTGTCTGCTCCTGGTGGGCGGAGACAACATGCGGCGCTCGGGGCTGACGGCGGCAAGCCGCATCGCCGAGGCCACCGGGGCGGATCTGCTGGCCGAGAAGTCCCCGGCACGGCATGAGCGGGGAGCGGGCATCCCGCCGGTGGACCGCCTCCCCTATCCCCGGGACCCTGCCGCCGCGCGCCTGGCAGGAGCGCGGCACATCATCCTCGCCGGAGCGCGGACCCCGGTGGCGTTCTTCGCCTACCCCGGCAAACCGAGCACCCTGATCCCCGACGGCTGCGAGGTCCACGACCTCGGCGCGGCGCCTGAGGCCCTTGAGTATCTGGCCGAACTGGTCGCGGCTCGTACATCACCGGTCACCGCCGATCCGCGCCGGCCGGGGATGCCGAGCGGTGCGCTGACCGCCGAGAAGGCCGCTGCCGTCCTCGGCGTACTCATGCCCGAGGCAGCCGTAGTGGTCGACGAGGCCATCACGTCCGATCAGTGGCTGCCGGAAGCCACCGCCGGAGCGCCCGTGCACGACTGGCTCAACATCACCGGTGGTTCCATCGGCATGGGCATGCCGGTCGCCACCGGTGCGGCCGTCGCCTGTCCCGGCCGGCCCGTCATCAGCCTGGAGGCTGATGGCAGCGCCATGTACACCCTGCAGGCGTTGTGGACCCAGGCCCGTGAGCAGCTGGATGTGACCACGGTCATCTTCAACAACGGCTCCTACGCGATCCTCGACGGCGAGATGCAGCGCGTCGGTGCGTTCAGCGGTGCCGAAGTCGACCGCAGCAGGTCCTTCATCGACATCCCCGGGCTCGACTTCGTCTCTCTCGCGAACGGCATGGGTGTGCCGGCCGGCCGGGCCCGCACCGCCGAGGAACTCGCCAGTCAGCTGCGCAGGGCCCTGGCCGAGCCCGGGCCACACCTGATCGAAGCCGTAGTTCCCCCCGTGACCTCGTAGCCGACAGGTCCACGACTCCCCGAGGAGCGAGAATGACGTCCAAGTCCACTTTCCGGCAGGTGTCCGTCCTGCCTGGTGTCTGGCCGTCACCCGGCTTACTCGACGCCCTCGCCCCGATGAGTGACAAGCCGGTGTTGACGCTGGCCCAATGGCCGCCGGCGGCATCGGTGCGGCAGTCGTACGCGGACACGGACGCGCTGCTGGCGGGCTGGAAGGACAGGCTCGACGCCGACCACATGCGTCAGCTGCCCGCCCTGCGCTACGTGGGTCTCCGGGCCACGACCACCGAACACATCGATCTGGAGTACGCGAACCGGCACGGCATCACGGTGGCCCCGATCTACGGCTACGGGGACACCGGAACGGTCGAGTTCGTCATCGAGCAGCTTCTCAGACACGCGAGACACACGACGAAGACGTCCTCGCGCGGTGAGCTGTCGGGGCGTCGGCTGGGGCTCATCGGATTCGGCAACGTGGCGAGGAGCGTCGGCCGGGTGGGCATGGCGCTGGGGATGGACGTGGTCTTCCACACGCCCACCCACCGTCCTACGGCCGCCGGGGAACCCCGTTGGGCCCCCCTGGCGGAGGTACTCGGTTCCGCGGACTACCTCGCCTTCCACTCGCCTGCTTACCGGCACGTCGTCACCCTCGACGAGCTGCGTCTCATCCCTCCGACGGCTCTGGTGGTCATCACGACTCTGGGTCTTCCCATGGCCGAGACCGCCCTGTGCGCCTGGCAGTCGGCCCGGGAGGGCCGGACGGTGATGGACCTGTGTGCGGCTCACGCCGTCTCGGATGACACGCTCCGGCTTCCCGGGATCGAGGTTCACGACTTCTACGCGGCACGGACCGAGGATTCGGTCAAGCGTGCCGAGGCTCAGCTGGTCGAGAATCTCGCTTCGGCCCTTGGGCAGTGACCCTGTGACGGGGCGGACGGCGGAAGCGGCCGGGACACACTCCTTCGAGTGTGTCCC